>DSBE01000159.1 GCA_011053085.1 Chloroflexota bacterium | reverse complement strand
CTTTCCCGATACAGCCCCTGCGCGCGCGCATAGGTGTCCACCAGGGCAATGTGTTCCTCATCGTGCCCGCTCAGGCGCAGATACTCGATGGTGTGGGCGTCAATGGGGAAGAATCCCGCTGTGGCGCCCATCTCGGGGGTCATGTTGGCGATCATGGCGCGTTCCGCCACCGCCAGCCGCTCTGCCCCCGCACCGAAGTATTCCACGAAGGCATCTACCGCCCCGGCAGCGCGCAAGCGCTGTACGATGGTCAATGCCAGATCGGTGGCGCTGCTGCCCGCCGGCAGACTGCCGCTCAGGCGCACCCCCACCACCTCCGGCAGGAGCATATCCATGGGTTTGCCCAGCATGGCAGCCGCAGCTTCGATGCCGCCCACGCCCCAGCCCAACACCCCCAGCCCGTTGACCATGGTGGTGTGGCTGTCGGTGCCGAACACCAGATCGGGGAAGGCAGTCAGCACGCCGTTTTGTTCACGCACACAAACCACCGGCGCTAAATATTCCATGTTAATCTGATGAATGATGCCCTTGCCGGGCGGCACCACGCGCACATTGTCAAAGGCTTGCTGCGCCCAACGCAGCAGGGCATAGCGTTCGCGGTTGCGTTCATATTCCAGCGCCAGGTTGCGCTCGATGGCGTCGGGTACATTGGTGAAATCAACCTGCAGCGAATGATCCACCACCACATCCACCGGAATCTGCGGTGAAACTGATGCCGGGTCGCCGCCACGACGTGCGGTTTCAGCGCGCAAGGCCGCCAGATCGACGATGACTGGCACGCCGGTGAAATCCTGCATCAACACCCGCGCCGGAGACACGGAAACCAGCGCTTCGCCGGTTCCGCCACCCCCGCGCTGCAGGATGGCATTCACAGCAGCGGTCTGGTTCTGGCGCAGGGCATTTTCTAACAACACGCGCAGGCAGTAGGGCAGGTGATCCAGCCGTTCTCCAGCGGATTCGCGCACAGAGAAGTAGTGCAGATGGTCAAAGGGGGCAGGCAGGGTTAACATGGGCATACCTCGCTCAATGATTGGTTTGCATGTGGTTGATGATGGCGTCGCCGAATTCCGTGGTCTTCACCAGCGTGGCGCCTTCCATCAGACGCTGAAAATCAAACGTGACGGTTTTGGCAGCCACCGCCCCGCAGATACCGGCCAGCACCAGGTCGGCGGCTTCCTGCCACCCCAGATAACGCAGCATCATCTCGCCCGACAAGATCAGGGAGGATGGATTGACGCGGTTCTGGCGCGCGAAGGCCGGCGCAGTGCCGTGCGTGGCTTCAAAGATCGCCACACCGCTCTCGCCGTTCAGGTTAGCGCCGGGCGCGATGCCCAGCCCGCCCACCTGCGCCATCAGCGCGTCAGAAAACAGGTCGCCGTTGAGGTTCATGGTGGCGATCACGTCAAATTCTTTGGGGCGCGTCAGGGTCTGCTCAAAGGCGGCATCCGTCAGCACATCCCGCAGCCAGATTTTACCCCGGCTGAGCGCGGCGGCGCGTTCATGGTTGGCGGCTTCAGCGCCGCGCGCGTCCTTAACGCGCTGCCATTCGCGGCTGGTGAACACGCTTTCGCTGAATTCACGCTGCGCCAGGTTGTAACCCCATTCGGCGAAGGCGCCTTCGGTATATTTCATGATGTTGCCTTTGTGGATCATGGTCACGCTGGCGCGGTTAAAGCGCCGGGCGTAGTCAATCGCCGCGCGGATCAGTCGTTCAGAACCTTCCTGAGAGACCGGCTTGATGCCGATGCCGCTGCTTTCCGGAAAACGGATCTTGGCATACTCCTGTGGTGCGTTTTCTTCCAGCCACGCCAGAAACTGCCGGTTCAGGTCACTGCCCTGTTCAAACTCGATGCCGGCATAGATATCCTCGGTGTTCTCACGCATCACGACCATATCCACATCCTGCGGGCGGCGCACCGGCGAGGGTACCCCCGGCAGCCAGCGCACCGGGCGCAGGCACACATACAGGTCAAGCGCGCGGCGCAGGGTGACGTTCAAGGAACGGAAACCGCCCCCGCTGGGGGTGGTCAGGGGTCCCTTGATGCCCACGCAGAAGGTACGGAAGGCCTCAATGGTTTCATCCGGCAGCAACGTGCCCAGGGCGGCCTGTGCTTTGCCGCCCGCCAGCACTTCCCACCACATCAGTTGGCGCGTACCGCCATAGGCCAGCGCCACGGCTGTGTCAAGCACCGGGCGTGCCGCCTGCCACACATCCCAGCCGATGCCGTCGCCTTCAATGAAGGGAATAATGGGATGATCGGGCACCTGCAGGCTGCCGTTGCTGAAGGTGATCGGCTGTCCGCCGGTGGGGAGGGACGATTGGGGGGCAGATGACATGGCACTTCTCCTGAACGAATTGCACATTGACGAGGTTGGTTGCTATCAGTATAATCGTACTATATCACAAGAAATTGGGACAGTGTCCCATAATACAGGACAATCGACAGCATGAATGAAACACCAAAAACCCTCACCCGCGCGGTGCAATTGATGGATTGCTTCACCCGTGAACACCCGCGTCTGGGTGTGCGTGAAGCCGCGCGCCTGACCGGCATGACCTCCAGCACCGCCGGCCGCCTGCTGGCTGCCCTTAAAGACCTTGGGCTGCTGGTGCAGGAGCAGGACACGCGCCAATATGCGCTGGCGGGCAAGGTGCTTTCGTGGGCAGAGGTCTACAGCGCCAGTGTGGATGTGCGCGCGCTGGCACTGCCGCACATCTATGACCTGCAGCGCCTCACCGGCGAAACCATCAGCCTGTATGTGATGGAAGGCTCGGAACGGGTGTGTGTCGAGCGGTTGGAAAGCGAACAGAATGTGCGTGTGGTGGCACGCGTCGGGCGGCGTCTGCCGCTTCACGCTGGATCGGCAGGCAAATTGTTCCTCGCCTATCTCGACCACCCCCAGCGCGCCGAGGTGCTCAGCCAACAGCCCCTGCATGCCTTCACTGAACACACCCTGATTGACCCCGCCCGCCTGAACGCCGAAACCGAGCGCATCCGCACACAGGGCTACGCCGTCAGCCACGGTGAATGGACGATTGACGCCTCCGGGGTGGCTGCCCCGATCTTCAACCAGCGCGGTGAGATGATCGCCGCCCTGACCATCTCAGGCCCGACCCAGCGCTTCGATGAGGCGCATGTCAGCCGCTTTGTGCAGGCCTGCACCCGTACCGCCGCCCATATCTCGCGTCTGCTGGGTTACAACCCGCGCAGTACATCATTGAAACCATCGCCTGCCAACCGGGCAGGCGCTTCAGGAGCATGACCATGACTGAATACAACATAACCCCACCCGCCGCCCTTGACCTGCATTCCGCCATCGAAGCCCAACTGCCTGCCTGGCGCAGCCGCCAGCAGAAGATCCTCAAGCAATACGGCAATACCCCTATCGGGCAGGTAACTGTTGCGCAAGTCTACGGCGGATTGCGCGGGGTGCATGCTCTGGTGACTGAAATTTCACATGTAGACCCTTACCGCGGCATCCGCCTGCGCGGCCTGACCGTGCAGGAAATCATCGACCAGCTGCCGCGCCCTGCCGGGGTGCAATTTCCACTGGCGGGCGGCTTGTTCTACCTGCTGCTGACCGGCGACCAGCCCGATCTGGCGCAAGCCCAGGCCATGGAAGACCTGTGGCGCCAACAACCCGCCCTGCCCGGCTATGTGCATGACCTGCTGCGCGCCATGCCGCCTGACACCCACCCGATGACGTTATTCGCGCAGGCGCTGCTCAGCCTGCAGCCGCGTTCACACGCCGCACGCGCCTACCGCGAGGGCATCGATCGCCGTGAACTGTGGCGGCCAACTCTGCAGGATGCCATTGAACTGACCGCCGTGCTGCCAGAACTGGCGGCCGCCATCTACAACCGCAAATACCGCCCGGAAGCACCCCCGCAGGCTGAGAGCGATTTGGATTGGGGCGCGCGCTTTGCCGCCCTGATCGGCAAAGGCGACGACCGCGCCTATCAAGAATTATGCCGCCTGTTCATGTTGATCCACGCCGACCAGGAGAACGGCAACGCCTCCGCCCACACCGCCCACCTGGTCAATTCCACCCTGTCCGACCTTTATTATGCCACCGCCGCCGGCATGACCGCCCTGGCAGGGCCGCTGCACGGCATGGCCAACCAGGAAAGCCTGCGCTGGCTGCTCGAAATCCAGCAGCGCTTCAACGGCATGCCGAGTGATGAAGAACTGGCGGACTATACCTGGGACACCCTCAAACGCGGGCAGGTTATCCCCGGCTACGGGCATGGCGTGCTGCGCCACACCGACCCGCGTTTTATCGCTCAGGTAAAT
>DSBE01000335.1 GCA_011053085.1 Chloroflexota bacterium | reverse complement strand
GGTCTGGGACGCTCGCTATGGTGGATACTGCCTGGGGCACTGATCAACGCCGTGGGCTACACCATGCTGCGCCTGGCTTCCAGCGCTTATATCGGCGACCGCTCTACTCCCGCCAGCCAGACCCGTCTGGTGGGCATCTATGCCACCTTCGGTGATATCGGCAGCGCTGTCGGGCCGTTGTTCGGCTACTGGCTGATCACCTTCAGCAGCCTTGACGGCGTTTTTCTGGTCAGCGCCCTGCTGTATGCGCTGTGCCTGCCGTTTCTTATGCGCCTTGCCAAAATCAACCAACCCAAAACTGAACCACTACCATCCTGAGGAGGAACCCATGACTGCCAGAACCATCTTGATCCTGATCGACGGCATGCGCCCGGACGCGCTGCAGGCCGCCCGCACCCCCACCATGGACCGCATCATGCAGGCAGGGTTTTACCACCTGTCAGCCCAAACCGTGATGCCTTCCATCACACTCCCATGCCACATGTCCCTGTTTCACTCGGTCACCCCCGCGCGGCATGGCATCACCAGCAACACTTACACCCCCATGGCACGCCCAATCAGAGGATTGTTCGATGTGCTTTCGCAGGCTGGCTTCAGCACGGCTTCCTTCTATAACTGGGAGCAGCTGCGCGACCTGTCGCTGCCCGGTTCACTGACCGCTTCGCTGATGCTGGCAGGCGAACAAGCCCCCAAACTTGCTACCGACCAGCAGTTGACCGCCCTGACTGCGCAATGGCTGCGGCAGCACCCCATGGATTTCACCTTCGTCTACCTCGGCAACACTGACACCGCTGGTCACCAGCACGGCTGGATGAGCGCGCCCTATCTGCAAGCCATCGAAACAGCGGATGCTTGCCTCCAGACCTTGCTGGATGCACTGGGCGATGAGGTAAATGTCTTCGTCACTGCCGACCATGGCGGGCATGAGCAGCACCACGGAACCGACAGCCCGCAAGACCTCACCACCCCCATCCTCGCCGCTGGACCGATGATTCCTGCCCTGGGGGCATTGAGCGCTCCCGCCTCCATCCTCGACATCGCCCCGACCATCCTTGCCCTGTTTGACGAAAAAGCCCCGCCGGAGTGGATCGGCAAGGCCTTGTTTTAAGGAGCCAAAAGACCATCATTCTCACCTGTTTTGGATGAAATTGTATCTTTATTGTCCATCACCCAGGGCTATCTATCTGCTACAATCAAGCTAACCAATACATTTCTCTGATCGGCAGAAAGGAACCGCTATGAACAGTAAAGAATTTCAGTGGGACAGTAAATTCTTGCAGCAAGAGATGTCGCTGCGTGTATATGGCGATACAGGCAAATTAATTCTCGCCTTCCCCACCGAAAACGGCCGCTATTACGACCTGGAGAACTTTGGCATCATTGGTGTGGCGCAAGAATACATCGATGAGGGGAAACTGCAGATTGCCGCCATCGACAGCTGCGACAGTGAAAACTGGCTCAATCACGCCATCCATCCTGAAGAGCGCGCCCAGCGTTATGATAACTACGTGCGCTACGTCATCAGCGAAGTGGTTCCCTTCCTGCGTAAGGAGCAATCCTTACAACCGGATGAAACCATGGGCCTTCTGGGCATCTCACTGGGCGGTTACCATGCCCTCAACCTCTTCTTCCGCTTCCCCGATCTCTTCGATCTGGTTCTATCGCTGAGCGGTAAATTGCGATTGGAACAGTACATCGGTGACTACATGGACGAAACCGTCTATTACAACGCCCCAATGCACTACCTGAAAAACCTGACCGATGAGAAATACCTCGACAAATACCGCGAAAGCCAGATCATCATCTGTGCCGGACAGGGCAAGTGGGAAGAGGAAATGGCGCAGGATGCCATGGAATTGCAGATGCTGCTGCGCAAGAAGAAAGTGCGCTCCTGGCTCGATATCTGGGGCTATGATGTTGACCACGATTGGAAATGGTGGCGCAACCAGTGCGAATATTTCCTCGAGCAACTCTTCCCCCTTAATGAACCCGATGGAGCCTGATGCCTTCGAATTGGAAACAGACCCTCGGCGCCTGGGGTGAATCAGTCGCCGCCCAATACCTGATTGAACATGGTTACGAAATTCTGGCGCGCAACCAGCATGTCAGCCATGCCGAAATTGACCTGATCGCTCGTTTTGACGGCATGCTGGTGTTTGTTGAGGTGAAAACGCGTTCCACCGACACCTATGGCACCGCCGCTGAATCCATCAGTGAACGCAAACTGGCGCTCATCGCCGATGCCGCCCTGCAATACATGCAGCAAATGGAACAGGAACTCCCCTGGCGCATTGATGTCATCGCCATCAGCGGCACTCCGCGCGCTGCCCAATCACCCCAAATCGATTGGTACCCGAATGTTACTGTCTGATATCGAGACCCCCCTCATCATCCTGGTAGGCCCCACCGCGGTGGGCAAGACCGCTCTCTCCATCGAGTTGGCGCAGCGGCTGAGCGCCGAGATCATCTCCAGCGACTCGCGCCTGTTCTACCGCGGCATGGATATCGGCACCGCCAAACCAACGCTACAGGAAAGATCACTGGTACCCCATCACCTGATCGATGTGGCTGACCCGCATGAGTCCTGGTCACTGGCGTTGTTTCAGCAAACCGCTTATCAAATCATTGATGACATCCACGCCCGCGGACGTCTGCCGCTGATGGTGGGCGGCACCGGGCAGTATGTACACGCCATCACGCATGGCTGGCGCATGCCGGCACAGGCGCCCGATGACAGTCTGCGCGAAGTCCTCAACCGCTGGGCGCAGCACATCGGCGCCGAACGTTTGCACCAGAAATTGGCACTCCTTGACCCCGCTGCCGCCGCCAATATCGACTGGCGCAACCAGCGCCGAACCGTGCGCGCTCTCGAAGTCATTTTCCACACCGGCAAGCGCTTTTCGGCACAAAGGCGCGAAGGCAAGCCACGCTATCCCACCTTGCAGATCGGTTTATGGCTCCCGCGTGAAGAGATTTTCCGGCGTGTTGATGAACGCATCGAAGCCATGTTCACGCAGGGCTTTGTCGAAGAAGTGCGCGGCTTGGTAGCCGCCGGTTATTCTCCTGACATGCCCGGCATGGCCTCCATCGGCTACCGCGAAGTGTGCGCGCATTTGCGCGGCGAAATGACCCTGGAGGAGGTCAAAGCGCGCATGCGCCAGCTCACCCACCAGTTCGTGCGCCGCCAGGCAAACTGGTTCAAACAGGATGACCCCGCCATTCAGTGGTTTGACGTGCGCCAACCGGCCATTATTCCTGTTATCCTTGATACCATACAAACCACAGGCCATTGGCGCCTGCCCTGAAACAAAACAGGAGGTTCCCCATGCAGCCGAGAATCTGGCACCAGCACTATGACCCGCACGTACCATTCGATATTGAAGTTCCAGAATTCCCCTTGCACCAATTCCTCGTGGAAGGCGCACGCCAGTACCCTGATTTGCCCTGCATCCGCTACAACCAGCTCACTTTCACCTACACGCAGACTGATCAACTTTCAGATCGTGTCGCCCGTAATTTAATAGCACTGGGTTTGCGCAAAGGCGACTGTGTCGGCATCTGCATGGGCAACATCCCGCAATTCGTGGTGCTTTATTTCGCTGCGCTGAAAGCCGGCGGGGTGGTGGCCGCCATCAACCCGCGCTTCGGCAGCGGTGAAATGCACACCCTGTTGGCAGATGTCAGGCCCTTTGCCGTGTTTGCCAGCCAGGAGCCCGCCCACCTGATTGGCAATCTCAATAGTAACCACCTTTACCAGCACCTGATCATCACCAATGAAGAGCAGGCACAGGAGATGCTTGCCGCCACCCAACAGGCAGCCTCCCTGCCCGCCCAGCCGCAAGATTTCCTCGATTTCCTGCGCGCTGAACCGGAGCCAACCCATCAACTGCCGCCGGTTTTTTCGCAGGATGACTGCATCTACCAGTATTCAGGCGGTACCACCGGCACCCCCAAAGCTGCCGCCGCCATGCACCGTTCGCTGGTCGCCAATGTGCTCCAATTCCGCTCCTGGCTGACCACGCTGGAACCGCAAAAAGAAACCACCTTGATCGCCATCCCCCTTTACCATGTCTATGGCATGGTGATCGGCATGTGCGTCACCCTCTCGCAGGGCAACACCATGCTGCTGCACGACGAACGCAACGGACTGCCCGGCATGCTTGCCCTCATCCATGAACAAAAGCCGACTCTCTTCCCGGCGGTACCCTTCCTGCTGGAGGTGTTCCTGCTGCAGGAGGCGGTCCAACAAGGCAAGATCGACTTTTCCTCGCTGAAGATCGTCATCTCAGGCGCCTCGCC
>DSBE01000278.1 GCA_011053085.1 Chloroflexota bacterium | reverse complement strand
GGTTCATGACCTTTACGCCGCGTGTGGCACGCCCCATCTCACGGATCTCTTTCACCCAGGTACGCAGCACCACACCCTCAGTCGAGATAATGGTGATCTGATCGTCCTCCTGCACCACGCGGGCAGACACAATCTTGCCAACTGATTTCAGGCTCTTGGGATTGATGGTATGCACGCCTTTGCCGCCGCGGTGTCGCAGCGCATATTCTTCCACTTTGGTGCGCTTGCCAAAACCGTTGTGGGTGATGACCAGCAGACTGCCGTTTTTTTCAGCCACATCTACCCCCACCAGTTGATCGCCTTCATTGAGGCGTATGCCGGTGACACCGGCAGCAGTGCGTCCCATCACGCGGATTTCGCTTTCATGGATGCGCAGCGCCTGGCCATTTTCGGTGACAAACAAGATATCGTCATCACCGCTGGTCAGCACCACCCAGCCCAGATAGGCATCTTCATCCAGCGTGATCGCGCGCAAGCCCGAAGGCCGTACGCTGTCAAAGGTTGCTAATTCTGCCCGTTTCACCCGTCCGGTGTTAGTGGCAAAGAACAAATTACCGCCCTGTTTGAAATCCGTCACCACCACGGTGGCGGTGATGTGTTCATCCGCATCCATGTCCAGCACATTCATGGCAGAAACGCCGCGGTCTGTGCGCCCGCCCTCCGGAATACGAAAGACCCGTTCAGAATAAACTTTGCCGCGGTCGGTGAAGAACAACACCGTATCAAGCGAACGCGCTGAGAACATCATCATCACCTCGTCCTCCTCACGCATGCCCTGTCCGATCACCCCCACGCGGCCGCGCCCCTGGGTGCGATAGGTGGAAGGTTTCAGTCGTTTGATGTAACCGCGCTCTGTGATCGTCACCAACATGGCTTCATCCGCCACCAGGTCTTCATCGTTCAGTTCTATGTCACCGTCAATATCAATGCGGGTGCGGCGATCATCGCCATAACGCGCACGGATGTCGTCCAGGTCCTCACGGATCACCGACAGGATTTTCTCAGGATGCGACAGCAAGTCTTCCAGGTAAGCGATATGTGCGGTGATCTGCTGGTATTCTTCTTCGATCTTCTGGCGCTCAAGGGCTGCCAGGCGGCGCAGCTGCATATCCAGGATCGCCTGCGCCTGAATTTCAGTCAGATTGAAATTTTCCATCAACCGGGTGCGCGTCACGTCTGCATCCGGTGAATTGCGGATTGTATCGATCACCGCATCCAGATTTGCCAGCGCGATCAACAATCCTTCCAGGATGTGGGCGCGCGCTTTGGCTTTGGCCAGGTCAAATTCTGTGCGTCTGATGATGACGGTTTGGCGGTGTTCGATGAACAAGCGCAGCGCCCGTTTGAGGGTAATCGTGCGTGGTTCGCCGTTCACCAAAGCCACCATCTGCACGCCATAGGTGCCCTGCAAAGGGGTGTATTTGTATAACTGGTTGCATACCTGATTGGGTTGCGCGCCGCGTTTCAACTCGATTACGATGCGCATACCGTTGCGGTCCGATTCATCACGCAGGTCTGAGATCGCCGTGATACGTTCAGCCCGCACTAAGGCTGCGATGCGTTCGATCAGGTTGGTTTTGTTGAGCTGATAGGGAATTTCAGAGATGATGATGCGGAAGCGGTTGCCCGCCATCTCGTCAATTTCTGCCACACCGCGCACGGTCAGTTTGCCGCGGCCGGTGCTGTACGCCTGTCGGATGCCTTCATGCCCCAGAATGACCCCGCCGGTGGGGAAGTCAGGCCCCTGCACAAACTGCATCAGGTCATCGGAGTTGATCTCATCCAGGCGGTGATAATTGTCGATCAAGTATTTCAGTGCGTCCACCACCTCACGCAAATTGTGAGGCGGGATGTTGGTAGCCATACCCACCGCAATACCGGTGGCGCCGTTCAACAGCAGGTTCGGCAAGCGCGCCGGCAGTACCACCGGTTCTTCCAGCGTGTCATCGAAGTTGGCGATATAGTCAATGGTATTTTTCTCAATATCGACCAGCATTTCTTCCGCCATGCGTCCCATGCGCGCTTCGGTATAACGCTGCGCAGCAGGTGAATCGCCGTCAATGGAGCCGAAGTTGCCCTGTCCATCCACCAGCGGATAACGCATGGACCATGGCTGGGTCAAACGCGCCATGGCTTCATAAATCGAAGCGTCGCCGTGCGGGTGATATTTGCCCATCACCTCGCCGACGATACGCGCAGATTTTTTATGGGCGATGTTGGCGCGCACACCCAGATCATGCATGCCATACAGGATGCGGCGGTGAACGGGTTTCAGGCCGTCGCGCACATCCGGCAGGGCGCGCGCCACGATCACGCTCATGGCGTAATCCAGGAAAGCGTTACGCATTTCCGTGTCGATATCGATGTGTTTGATGCTGCCCGGGGTCAAAATTTCGGGCAGGTCTTCATCAAAGTCATTGGGTTCTTCTTCAAAATCATCCGATTGATGATTGAATTCCTCGATGTTGTTGTCGTCAAGAGGGTTGTCCATGTGCCTGCTTTCATTTCACAGCCAGGCAGTGTATTTTCCCCGTTCGGCGGGTAGAAAAAGCGCCCGCTAAGGGGATGAAAAACCTGGCTTCCAACCTCTAATTATACCCCAGAACAGGCGTTTTTTCTCTGTTCCGTGCCTTCTTTAATCAGGTACGAATGAATCGGGAAAAATCGTTAAATTTGAAATTTGAGCGCTTCTGGAGCCGCTCAGGGCAGCGGGAAGCCTGCCCAGGTGCCGCTGGCGTTGAAGCGCACCAGTGCGAAGACAAACAACTGCAGCAGCGTCACCAGCACACCGCCCAGCCAGTAGGGCAGCAGCGGGCGCCAGCTGTTGAAGGAATTCTCACGGAAGGTCATCATCACCAGCAGCAGCATATAGATGACCGAAAGGAATGCCGGCACAGTCAATGTGGTCAGCACAGCCACCAGCCACAACACCCACGGCACCCCGAACAAAATGCCCGCCAGCGGCACAGCGGTGATGCCAGCCAGCAGCAGCAATTGGCGCGGGTGGTGGTAGAATGGTTCGTCAGCCGCCTGTGCCCAGATGGTCTGGTGAAACACCGGCACCACCATGGCGGCCATGCCCCAGCCCAGTCCCGCGCCTGTCAACAGGCGCATCCAGTTCTGAGTTTGGTACAGTTTCACCCCGAAACTATCTGCAAACAACGAATTGAAGCCGTCAAAAGCAAATGCCGCCAGCAGGATCCCGAACACCACCAGGAAAAAGGGCTTCGGAAAGGCATTCTGGCGCTGGTTGCGCTTGCGAAAGTGCAGCAGCAAACCAATCAGCGCACCCAGATACATGCCCGTGCAGCGCGCGCACAGCGGCAGCGGCCGTCTATGCAGGTGAAAGGAATGGGTGGGTGCCTGGTGGCAAACAGCATAACCGATTGCGCTTAATTTGCCCCACAAGCCCGGCGGGGTATAGACCAGCCAACCGATGAACATCACCGCCAAAGCGGTCAGCAGCAGCGTCCAGCGTAGACGCCGCCAGCGCGGATCAAGGGTGAAGTTTTCTTTGCGATACCAGCGGAACATGGCTTGATTGTATCAGCAATCCGGCAAAGTTCAGGCCTGATCTGCATCAATTAGACCGAAGGCATCTGCAATACGCCGGGCGGTTTCCTGTGCGCTCAGGTGGGTGTTATCGATCTTGATATGCCGGTCTGGATAAAAGAAATCCTCTTCGCCCGTGTTCATGCGGTATTTTTCTTCTGATTGCATCAGGTTGGCTTCTGAATGGGCGAGGTTGCGCTTGGGAGCTTTCTGCTGCAGGCGGAATTCACTGACATTGCGCCGCAGTCTTTCGTCCAGGTCAGCTTGCAATTCCGCATAATACACCTGCGCGCCTTGCTCGCTGAAGAAGCGCGTGAGTGAGTCGATCTCCTCTTTATCGCCTGCAATGTCCAGCGCCCACACATAGGTGAAAATCATGCCGGGCCTGTCGCTGGCGGCCATTTCCTCGAAAATGCGCTGACGGAACTCCTGCACCAGGCGGTGAAAGGGGGCTTCGCCCCAGTTGAAAAAAGGCAGCACCAGGTCAATGGTCATGTGGTTGTGAAACAACGCCAGCCCGGTCAGTTTTGCCAGTTCATAGCCCACGGTCATCTTGCCGACCGCCGGAGGCCCGAAAATGATCACCAGTTTCTTATTCATATAAACGCTCCGCTCTCATCTTGCCAGCATAGACGGATTGTATCAGCAATCAGAAGGCAGGGAACACATTTTCACGACATTGCCCGCCCACATACTTGTCAATCTTAAATTGACAAGTATGTGGGCGGGCAATGTCGTGAAAATGTGTTCCCTGC
>DSBE01000025.1 GCA_011053085.1 Chloroflexota bacterium | reverse complement strand
TCACCAACGCCTGCTATGATGAGTTGCGTCGTTACAAACGCAGGCCACAGGTAGATTTGGAACCCCAATCAAATGAGAGCGGCGAAGAAATTGAATCGCCCGCCTGGTTGGCGGATGATACTTTGTCAATTGAAGAACGAGTAGAGTTATCAGAGTTGGAACAGGCTATCCAACATTGTCTCGATAATCTGCCGGATGATTTTCGTGTGGTCGCTGTGATGGTTGATGTAGAAGGATTGGATTACCAGACAGTTTCGGAGGCGGTAGGCACCCCATTGGGAACGATCAAAAGCCGTCTTGCGCGTGCCCGCACGCGGATGCAGCAGTGTTTGCAGCATTTTCAGGAACTTCTGCCTCACCAGTTTCGTCTTGAAAGTGAGAAACGGTGATGACAATGGATATCAAAAAACTTTCAAACAAGGACTGGCAGCTGCTGAGTGACTTACTGGATGGCCAGCTTGATGCTGCGAAATCAAGCAAAGTATTGAAGCGGCTCGAAGAAGAACCTGCTTTGCATGCTGCCTATGAGAACCTGCGTTGGACGAAGAGTTTACTTCGGCAGGTGCCTCGCAGGAAGGTGCCGCATAATTACATTCTTACGCGGCACATGGCTGCTGAGGCGAAAAAGGGGAGTGGCGTCAGGCGAAGTTACTACAACCTGGCTTCTGTGCTGGCTTCGCTGATCTTTGTGGTTCTGTTAGCCATTCAACTGGTGCCGAACCTACCATTCGCCAGATTCACGTCGAAGGGCATGCAGTCTGAGGAGATTGCGCTTCGCGAAATGGTTGTGGAGGATGAAGCAGAAGAGCCGGCGATGGAACTCATGGCTGTACCTGAAACAGTTCTTGATCAATCAATGGATGAACCAGAGTTCGCTGCGGCTGAAGGTGAAGCGGAGGCCACGCCGGAAGAGGAACCGATGCTGGAGGCATTTTCAATGGAAGTCACCTCTGAAGAATCGGAGGAATTATCTGACAGTGAAGACGAAGCGTTGAACCTTGATCAAACGATGGTGGCAGAAGAACAGGAAAACGCTTTCAAGAGTAAGCCATTCAATTGGTTGTTCATCGCCACAGTGGTTTCCGGTTTGACAGCCTTCGCCCTGGCTTTCATCAATCAGAAGAACCGCCGCAATTTCTGAACCTGTCGGTTTCTGTGAGGTTATGGTATACTTTTTTCTTGCGCCAGTGTATCTGGTGCCTGTGAAATAACATCTATTCTAAACGAGCGAGGGTAGCTCCCGATAGGCGGAGTGAGAGGCGCTCAAAGGAAGGTATACATGAGTGAAGTAGTATTACAAGCCCAAAAAAGAACAGTAACCGGGCGAAAAGTGGGCGCCTTGCGCCGTGAAGGCAAGCTGCCAGCTGTGATGTATGGCAGTGATTTTGAATCAACCCCCATTCTGTTGGACCTGCACGAAACCAGCCTGGCGCTGCGTAGTGTTTCCAGTTCAACGGTGATCATCATTGATCTGGAGGGCGAGAAACTCTCCTGCCTGGTGCAAGATCAGCAGATCGATTACTTGCGCAATCAGATGAAGCACTGCGATTTTCGTGTGCTGACAGCCGGTGTCGCGATCAGCGCCATGGTGCCGTTGAACTTCGTTGGTGAAGCTCCAGCGGTAGACAGTTTTGGCGGTGTGTTGATGACCACGCTTAATGAGATCGAGGTGGAAGCCAAACCCAATGACCTGCCCGCTTCTCTCGATGTCGATCTGTCAGTTCTGACCGATCTTGGTGTCAACATTTTGGTTAGCGATATCGTTGTAAAAGACGGTGTCACCGTTCTTTCTGATCCTGATGTCATGGTTGCGACAGTAACAGTTCAGGCCATGGAGGAAGAAGCAGAAGAAGATGAAGTACTCTTCGACGAAGAGATCGAACCTGAGGTCATTGAAAAAGGCAAACAGGACGACGAAGATTTCGAAGACTGATCTTAATAGCTAACTTAAAAGGTGGTTGGGCATACGCTCAGCCACTTTTTGTTTGTGGTGTTTGCATGGCAACAGGTATGATACAATCGCAAATATGGAAATGAAACCGATAAAAGTCGTTTTTATGGGTTCGCCTGCTTTCAGCGTGCCCATCCTGCAGTGGTTAATAGACTCTTTCGAAGTGGTGGGTGTGGTCACCCAACCCGACCGCCCGAAGGGCCGCGGTAAAAAAATGGAAGCATCACCGGTGAAGGAAGCCGCGCTCCAAGCTGACATCGCTGTTATTCAGCCTGCACGCCTCCGACGTGACGAACAAGCCAAACAGCGATTAACAGATTGGAAGGCGGATGTGTTTGTGGTAGCAGCCTTTGGCCAGATTTTGCCCCAGGATATCCTGAACATACCGCCGATGGGCTGCATTAATGTGCATACATCGCTGCTGCCGCGCTGGCGGGGAGCGTCACCGATCCAGTCCGCCATTCTGGCAGGCGATGAGATCAGCGGTGTGACCATTATGAAGATGGATGCTGGCATGGACACCGGCCCGATCCTCGCCCAACAAACCTATCCAATTGAATCTGATATCACCGCTGGTGAATTGGAGCAGGCATTGGCTTATCTTGGAGCGGACTTGTTAGTGAAGGTGCTGCCGAATTATGCTGCCGGCGAAATTACCCCTGTTCCGCAAAGTGAAGAAGGGGTGACCTATTGCTCATTGATCAAAAAAGAAGACGGTCTGCTCAATGTAGAACATCCAGTGGAATTTCTGATTAACCAGATCCGTGCTTATCAGCCATGGCCGGGCGTGTTTTTGCCGGATATTCCCATGAAAATCCTGCACGCACATGGTTCAGCCGATAGCGAAGATGCAACCGAACCAGGAACACGAACTATCATCGAGGGCAAGCCCGCGGTGCGCTGTGAGGATGGCTGGTTGGTGTTCGATGAGGTTCAGCCTGCTGGTAAAAAGCCAATGAGCGGGGAAGATTATCTGCGGGGCAATCGAGAACGCTGGCTGCCGTCGACGGTTGAAGGATAACCGCATGGCACAAAGATCACTGCCGAAGTTTCGTTTTCTATGTTTTGGGGTGGGAGCGCAGGGCATATATCTGGGGGCAAACCTGCAGGAAGCGGGGCATGATGTTGTCTTTGTTGACAGGCCTGAAAATGTATCTGTTCTCACCCGAAAAGGGCTTGAGCTAAAGAGTGATCGTGTTGATATTCGCATTCATCACCCAACTGTGGTGGCAACCATCGAGGAGGCATTGACGCAGGGTCCCTATGAGGCCGCCATATTTGCAGTCAAGGGGTATGATACAGCACGGGTTAGCAAGTATTTGGCGTCCTATCAAGTGGCGCTGCCGGCCTTTATTTGTTTACAAAATGGGATTGGCAATGAAGCCCATCTGGTGCATGTGTTTGGGCCAGAGAAGGTTATCCCGGGTGTGATGACCACTTCAATCCGCCGTATAGAACCCGGAAAAGCGATTGTTTTGCATGAACGCGGGATTGGACTCTCTGGCAGACACAGCCTGATATCAGCGATCATGGCGGTGTTTAACCAGGCGGGAATGAACGCAAATTACATCCGTAATGCAGCCAATATGAAGTGGTCGAAACTGTTGTTGAACTTGATGACCAATGCCAGTGCGGCCATTCTACAGATGACCCCTGAAGAAATTATTCGCGATGCTGAATTGCGTGAGATCGAAGTAGAGGCCGTTCGCGAAGCATTGGCTGTGATGCAAGCGCAGAATCTGCGGCTGGTCAACCTGCCAGCTTATCCTTTGAAATGGCTGCAATATCTGGTGCGGGAGGAGGTGCCCGCCAGTCTGCGTGATCCGATACTGATCAAAATGGTATCAAATAGCTGGGGGAACGATCTGCCGATTTTGGCAGAGGATTTGATGAGCGGCAAGCCGCAAAGTGAAGTGGAGCAGCTCAACGGAGAAGTGGTCCGTCATGCGCTGCAATCTGGTATGCGCGCGTCAGTCAACCAGGCCCTGTATGACATGTTAACTGCGATTGTGCACGGGGCAATTCCGATTGAACAATACTACAAAAATAAACAGGCATATCTGGCAACCATACACAAGTACAGGTAAAATGGCTTGTGGCAGTGTAGCCATGATGCCTAACGAAGAATAAGGGAGTTGTATCATGAGTGTTCCAGCATGGGTGCAAGATGCAGTTTTTTACCAGATTTTTCCTGACCGATTTGCCAATGGCGACAAAAGTAATGATCCGTATAATGTGAAAGATTGGGATGAGTTGCCGACAGTCAAAGGTTTCCAAGGGGGTGATCTGCGCGGGGTGATTGAGCATTTTGATTATCTGCTGGATCTGGGGATTAATGCCATCTATTTCAACCCCATCTTTCAGGCGG
>DSBE01000208.1 GCA_011053085.1 Chloroflexota bacterium | reverse complement strand
CTGCAGCCATGTGGGGCTTGTCCTCTATTGCTGGCCTGACTGTTAAAGACGCCAGCGTGGTCAAAGAAGATGGAACAGCTCTTTCTTATGAAGAAATCGCCCTGTCTTCCCTGCATCAGATGAATCAGCACCAGATCATCGCCTCTGATTCACATCTGAGCTTTGAGAGTCCGCCACCAACCGCTGTTCAGTTTGCAGAGGTAGAAGTCGATACCCGCACCGGGGAGATCAAGCCCACCCGCCTTTTGATGGTGGTGGATCCTGGTCGCGTCATGAATCCCATGACCGCAGCCGGTCAAGTGGAAGGCGGCATGGCGCAGGCACTTGGTTTTGCCCACTGCGAAGAATCATATTACGATGAACGCGGCAACATGATCAATAGCAATCTGGATGAATACCACACCTACCATGCCAACGAAATGCCAGAAATGGACGTGATCTTCGTGCAAACTGATGAGCCAACCGGCCCCTTCGGCGCCAAATCGATCTCTGAGATCGCCATTGATGGTGTCGGGCCCGCCCTGGTCAGTGCTGTACATAACGCGACTGGCAAATGGATCCGTCATCTTCCCCTCACCCCCGAACGGGTCTGGCGCGCCTTGAACCAGTAACCTAAACCCAAATATCTGATTAAAAACAACTGTTGGCAGCCCCGACAGTTGTTTTTTTCTTATTAGTACTTTATTTATTTCAATTTATGATTCAATTTTATTGACTTTTATAACTATTTATGTTAATCTATAAGAAACGAAAACAAAGGAGAATTAACTATGTCTGACTTAATCAAAAAAGAGTACGAGGTCGAAGAATTTCACAAATTGGCCATCGGCGGGAGTGGGAAAGTTATCTTGAATCAGGGTGCTGAGACCGCCTTGTCCATTGAAGCACCCGAATCTGTTTTCGATGAATTAATCGTTAAAGTTGTTGAAGGTGAATTGCGCGTTGGTATGGAGTCGATGAGCGGATTCCGCTTTCTCTTCAACTTTGGCAGGTTGTTTGAATCTGACCGTATCACCTACTATGTCAACGTGAAAGAGATCGAATCATTGAAGTTCAGCGGTGGTTTGCGGGTAGATGCCTCTTCGTTATCGGTAAATGACCTTAAAGTCGTCAACAGTGGTGCCGTCAAAGCCAACTATGAATCAATCCAGGGAGACGGGTTGGAAATGATCATCAGTGGATCCGCTTCTGTCAATTTGGGCGAACTCGAACTGAACGAACTGTCAGTTCGCGCCAGTGGTTCCATGAAAATGTCGGTCGATAACGGCAGTGTCGTCCGCCAGGGAGTCCACATCAGCGGCTCTGCCGATTACGACGCACCTGAACTGACCAGCCAGGAAGCCAAATTCAGCATCAGCGGTTCTGGTAAAGCCAAAGTCCGTGTAGAATCATCGCTGGATGTTTCCATCAGCGGATCAGGCACCATTCACTATTCTGGTGCGGCCTCTGTCAATCAGCGTATCTCTGGCTCAGGCCGCGTCAAACACGTTACCGAAGAACAGCCTGTTACAGCCTAAAACCGAAAATTGTTGTGACCATGTTACCAGTGGCAGACGTCACTGGTAACATTCTTTTTCCGAAACTCGATACTGGAATGAGGGTCTGACCGGCGCTGTAATGATCTGCGGTTTCGCCCCTTCAACCTTTTCAATCCATCCCAACAATCGACCGCGCATGACCTCAGCAACAGTCTGATGGGATTCAAGCCCAAGCAGGTTGTTCAGTTCATACGGGTCTGCCATCAGATCATACAAGAATTCTTCTTCATAGGTATCTGAGGCGGGATCCTTTCCCGGGTCCTTATCTTTCGCAACAACACTGTATTTCCAGCGATGGGTGCGCACGCAACGCCCGACCTGTGCCTCGCTGATTTGGGCGAAGATAGATTCCTGCCATACAACCGGTTCACGTCGCACCAAAGGCATGATCGAATGCCCCTCCATTACCTCCGGCACACCAATACCCGCCGCATCCAACACTGTCGGCGGCAGGTCAACCAATGAGGTCAACTGGCGCAGCTCGCCTCCCTGCATAAAGCCCGGCCCGGTGATTACCGTTGGCAGGCGCAGACTGCTGTCATGGCAAGAACGCTTATACTCGCCGTTGCGGGTTTTGAAGTGGTTGCCATGGTCACTGGTAAACACCACGATCGTATCATCCAACAAATCAAGGGATTTCAACGCATCCAGCAAACGTCCATACGCTTCATCCAGACGTTTTATCATGCCATAATAGCCAGGGGTATGGCGGTGCGCGCTTCCGCCCAACGCAGCCAGATCTGGTGGCAGCCAGCGGCCGCGGTAGCGTTCTTCATACCCATCTGGCGCGGGATAATCATCGCGATGGTTTTGAAAATGCGGTTCCAGATACGAAATGAACAGGTAGAATGGCTGCTGCTGGTTTTGATCGACAAACCGGATGGCCGCATCTGTCAGCGCATCCACCCGGTAACCGGGCAATTTTACTCGCTTGCCGGCTTTATCATACATAACAGTGTCATAAGCATCGGAACACATTTCCAACGCATTGGCGCCAAGCCACTCATCATACCCCCCTTGATACAACTCACTGACCGCTTGCATACCAGATGGCGCCAGGTGCCATTTGCCGATATAACCGGTGTGATAGCCAGCCTCTTTGAAATAATGCGCCAGGGTTTTATACTCCGGGTCAAGAGCAATCGCATTACGGAAGCAGTGTGTATTGGTAGCATACAGCCCTGTTTGCAGTGAAGACCGCGCCGGCCCGCACACCGGCTGACAGGTGTAAGAGTGATACAGGTGTGTCCCCAGCCGGGCTGACCGGTCAAAATTCGGCATCAAATCCAGTGGGCAGCCATGCACACCCGCCATATCAAAACGCTGCTGATCTGTAAAAAAGAAAATGACGTTCGGTTGTTTAGGCGCCATATTGCCTCCTGCTATGAGAAATGCCTCACTCCCGAGGCATTTCATCATTTTATTAGATACTCTCGAGACTCGCACCGTTCTCCATCACTGCTGCCACCTTGACCATCCAGTCACTGATGGGAATATTCTGCGGACACTTGGGCTCGCAAGCATCACAGTCGATACACGCCGAAGCCATTTTCTCAGCTTCCCAACTGTTATACCAACCTCGGGTTTCCTCAAGCGCTTCATACATAACCGCATGGTTGAAAACGCCAAGAATTTCAGGAATCTGCAAGTCAACCGTACAGGGCAGGCAGTATTGACAATTGGTGCAGGGAATCATCGCTTTTTTGTTGAATTCGTCACGCGCCCGTGCCATCAAATCATGCTCTTCCTGCGTAAACGAACCGATTTCCGCCTCACAGGCAAGCGCTACATTTTCTGTCACATGCTCCATGGTGGTCATACCGCTCAGAATCGTGGTCACCTCAGGTTGATCCCACAGCCAATGTAATGCCCAGGCCACTGGTGTGCACTCTTTATCCATTTGATTGAAAGCATATTGCACATTGGTCGGCGGGGTTGCCAGCCTGCCGCCCATCAGGGGTTCCATGATAATCACTGAGAGGCCTTTGCTGGCGGCATACTTCAAACCTCTCACACCCGCCTGGTGATCAATATCCATGTAGTTATACTGAATTTGGGTAAATGACCAATCATAGGCATCGATGATCTTTTCAAACGTGGGATATTCATCATGGAAGGAAAAGCCCAATTCGCGAATGCGTCCATCGGCGATCTGTTTTTCTGCCCATGAAAATACATCATTGTTGGTGACTTTGCCCCAATTTTCCTCGTTAAGGGCGTGCACCAGATAATAATCGATGTAATCGGTCTGCAATTTTTCCAATTGTTCGTTAAACAGTTTGTCAAAATCTTCAGGCGAATTGATCAGCCAGCTGGGCAGCTTTGTCGCCAGATAGATATCCTCGCGAATCCCCTCCTTCTTGAGAAATTCACCGACAAAACGCTCGCTTTCGCCCCCATGATAAGGGTATGCGGTGTCATAATAGTTAACGCCGTGTTCAAAGGCATACCGCAGCATCTCTGTCGCTTTGGGCTTGTCGATTTTTTTGCTGTCGCCTTCAATCACAGGCAGCCGCATACAACCAAAACCCAGCACAGAAACTTCTTTTTTTGCTTTTCCAAATGCTCTATATTGCATGACCAATCTCCTCTATAAGAAAACACCAAACCATTCATTCCCCGCTGATACTCAAATTGTAACATGCGCAATGTTTCCCTGACGGAAATGAAAAAACTCGGGATTAAGAACGATCCATCCTTAATGAGTTAAGCAGCAGCAACCCTTTTTTCATGTTAAAATCAAAAACTGAACCCGGGCGCATTCAACAGCGTTTATGAAAGGAATAAAATGGATACAAT
>DSBE01000016.1 GCA_011053085.1 Chloroflexota bacterium | reverse complement strand
TACTTTCACCATAAGGTTTATAAGGATAATTATACAAGATATAAAAATTTGTATGATGATTGCCAAAATAGAAAATAAGTTCTATAATAAATCTATGACAGAACCGCTGAAAAAACTCCATTTACTGGCTGAGCATGTTGGGTATGAATTGGACGATACACCGGGTTGTCCCTTGTTTGTTCGCCCAAACCCCGAGCAAACTATCGAGAAGATGGCCACCGACCAGGTACCGAGTATTTCTTATGCCACCTTGCCCGGAGGAAGAAAAATCCCTCTTCTTAAAACGCTGTTGACATCGGCGTGCGAGAAGGATTGTCATTACTGCGGCTGCCGATCAGGCAGTAACATCAGGCGAGAAACCTTTAAACCGGAGGAACTGGCAAGATTGTTTATGATGATGTATCGAAAGGGGTATGTAAAAGGGATTTTTCTGAGTTCGGGCGTGATTGGCGGAGGGGCCAGAACACAGGATTTGTTGATTAAAACCGCAGAAATTTTGCGGTTCAAGTTTCGCTATCGGGATTATTTGCATCTGAAGATCATGCCTGGTTCTGAATATGATCAGGTACTGCAATCGATGAAACTGGCTGATCGGGTGTCCACCAATCTGGAGGGCGCCAATCCAAAACGGTTGTATGAATTGGCGCCGATGAAGCAATTTCATCAACAATTGTTAGATCCTCTGAAGTGGATAGATGATATCCGCAAAAACATGTCGCCGGCCGTAACCTGGAATGGACGCTGGCCATCCACCTGCACGCAGTTTGTGGTGGGGGGAACAGATGAAAATGATGTTGAACTTTTACAGATCTCGGAATTTTTATATTCTCACCTCCATCTATCGAGAACCTACTATTCGGCATTTTCTCCCATCCCGGGCACACCGTTGGAGCATCGGCAAGCAGAGAATGACTGGAGAAGGTACCGGCTTTTTCAGGCCAGTTTTTTACTGCGCGATTATCCATTTCAAATGGAAGATATGGCTTTTGACCATCAGGGACGGCTGCCTCTTGACCGCGACCCCAAGCAAGCGTGGGCTGAGGTGTTTTTGAAAGACCAGCCTGTTGAAGTCAATACTGCCAGCCGGGAGGAGTTGTTGCATATTCCGGGTATTGGTCTGAAAGGGGCAAATCAGATTGTAGTAACCAGGTATAAAAATCCATTCAAGTCGGAGGGAGATTTAAAACGGGTGGGTGTGATTCTTGGCAGAGCAGCGCCATACTTGTTGGTCAATGGGAGTAGACTGCCTTTTCAACCGGCATTGATTGGGTCGTGATTTCTTGGTTATACTACCCATATGTACAAACTAGTTCCCATTCGATTCATCAATGAAGTGATTGAGGTGCAACATGCCCAACCGCTGTTATATGCCAAGACACCGACACCACCTCAAGGATTCATTTGGCAAGAGAAAGAGTATCGTGTTAAAGAGGTCATGCTGGAATGGAAAGATTTTGAGAGGCGCGGGAAATCATCTCATAATATGCGACCGAGTTCTCAGCTAAAGGCAGCCAAACGAGGTTCCCGCGGCGTAGGCAGGTTTCATTACCAGTTGCTTACTGATGATGATCAGATTTTTCACTTATATTTTGACCGGTCTTCCTGGGATCAAGATACCCAAATGGGTGAGTGGGTGCTGCAGGCAAAATATGCTTACCGGTTGACACAAAACGATGGAGAGTAATCTGCTCCTAGTCTTGTCTGCCTAACCGCCAGATGCCAATCACACTGAAGGCAATGCCGAAAGTTAGGATTACTAATATTTCCGGCAATACGTCTACAAAGGTGTATCCTTTCAGGATGATTCCATTAAACCCCACCATCGCCCAGGTTGAAGGCAGCGCTCTTACCACAGTCTGGTAAAGAGGCGGGGTGATTTCAAGAGGCCACCAGGCACCACCCAAAGCTGCCATTAACATGGATACAAGCGGGGTGATATTGTCTGCCTGTTTGGCTGTTTTGGCAAACGCGCCCAGCATCAATCCCAAGGTTGTTCCTGTGAACGAGAACACTGTCAGAAATAATATTAACAAAATAGGGTCATTCCCCCAGTTTACTTTTAGTGCGTACACACCGAAAAACACCAGTATGAGCATCTGGATCAACCCCATCAATAGGCGCGAGAGGATCTTTCCTGCAAAATATACACTTTTTGGGGTGGGTGTTGTGAATTGGCGTTGGTAAGTGCCGTCCTCACGGTCTCGGGCAAATATGACTGAACCACCGACCAGAGTAATCAGGCTCCAGGTTACTAATTGGCCAGCTGAAGATTGGTTGAACCCCGCCAAACCATTCGGGCTCTGGTTGCTGGGGTCAGGTTGGATGATCTCGAGTTTAAATATGGGTGATTCTGCCAAAAGGATCTGTGCCTGCTCCATTGATTTTGCTAAGTACTGTTGCTGCTTTTCTGTTGTCATCTGCGGATTGAGATCACCATAGATCAACAATGCCCCTTGTGCTGCCGACATTGACGCTGTTGTGTGCTGCATGGCTGAACGAATGCTGTTTTCAATCGAAACTGAGGAAAAGTCTCCCCCCGCAACTTCGAGTTTTAGCGAGGTTGGTTGGCCTGCGATTATTTCATCACCGAATCCTTTCGGAATAGACAGGTAACCTTGCAGTTGATTGCGAAGTTCTTCAGAGAATTCTTCGCTCTGGAAAATAATTTCAGCTTTGATCGTTTGACTCTCGAGAAGGGTTCGTGTCAGAGCGGTTGACAGCCCAGATTGATCCTGGTCATAGATCAATAAGAAGGGACGTAGATCACGCCCTTCATCCTGCTGCATAGCGGCTGATCCGCCCAATGCAGCCCCGATTACCATGGTAAACACAATGGGAAGCACGAGAAAGAACACCCACGTGATCGGGTAGGCGAATTCAAGTTTGAATTCCATTTTTATGATAGACCAAAGTTTATGCATGGTTTTTCCTCAAAATGCGAATTTGCCCATATTGCCATGTGAACAAAAAAGTAGCAATGCTGATAAGAAGCACCGCCATAGATATCAATACCAGAATAGCGGTTCGCACGTCTTGAAAGCCTCCCCCATTGATCAGCGCCATATACCCTTCGATACCCCAGGCGTTTGGGGTAATTACCCCCACATCTTTAAGCCATTGGGGATAATTGACTCGCGGAACGAAGTTTCCGGCAACCGCGGCAAAAACAAGGTTGATTGCCATGCCGAGTGCGCTTGCCTGACCACTGTTCTTCGCCAAAGAGGCAACCAGTATCCCCCAACTGGCACTGGCCAATACGAGTGCTAATGTGAAAGCGATTACGACAGGCAGCGGACCCCAAGAAAGATTTAGAAGAAATGAGCTCAATATGATAAAAGCAAAGACCTGGATGACACCGATCAGATAGATGCCAAGCATTTTTCCGACAATGATGGAGATGGACCTGGTTGGGCTGGTTAGCAATCTGCCGAAGGTGCCTTTCTCCTTCTCACTGAGTATCGTCCTGGCGCTGGCTGTCATTGAAAAACTAAGAAATAGAATTGACATGGATGGGGCCATGTATGCCATCCAACTGAATTCTTCTTTAGCTTGTGACTCCCAATAAGACACTTCCAGGGATACCTGCGACTGGTTCTCTTCAAAGATGGGGGTTAACTTTTGGCCGATTTCTTCGCCCAAGCCGTCTGCCAATGCCTGCGATGAGACTGATCCTTCTGCCAGCAGGTCAGAAAAGCCAATGAACGCGCCGGCATAACCAGTATTGAGACGGGTGATGATGGAGTCAAGAATCGATTGAACGATCATGGATGATATGGGGCGAGTCGGATTGGTGTAGAAGGTAATGGTTTGCGTGAGGTCTATCGGTGTATCCATCGATAAATAATTCATTGATTCAAAGGCCTGACTCATGCCCTCAGGTACAACAATCACTGCTGCCAACTTGTCTCTATCAAGCTCTTTTTGAGCTGTCTCGATATCGGAAATTTTCTCGACGGCCAGATATTCTTGGATTTGCTCACTCCCAAGAATATCTTCGAATACCTGATTGAGACCGTCACCACCATTGGATACCAGGGCAACTGGAATGACGGTGAAGCCAGAATCAGACGATGTGCCAAAAGCGAAAGCCATCACCAGGGTCATCGCCAGCGGAGCAGCCACCATTAGCAGAATGGCAGTTATGTCGCGATAGGTGATTTTGAAGTCTTTCCAGGCAATTTTCAATATCTTCATATATCTCCTCTAATCACGCAAACCGCGCCCAGTCAGATGCAGAAAAACCGCTTCTAAGTTCGGCTCCTCAATATCAACGCTGGTGATATTGACATTGTGTTGGTTGGCGACTGAAATCGTGCCGGCGATGCTTGCTTGCGCCTGTTGCAC
>DSBE01000265.1 GCA_011053085.1 Chloroflexota bacterium | reverse complement strand
TTGCCGCCAAAAAGGAATCAAGAAATTTATCCTGGCTTCTACATCCAGTGCATATGGTGCCAATGTGCCGACCCCGACATCAGAAAACGCCGACAGCAGCCGGCCGCTGCAGCCCTATGCTGCCAGTAAGATCGGTGCAGAAGCCATGTGTCATGCCTATCATTTTCTGCATGGGATTGATGTGACCATTTTCCGTTATTTTACGGTGTATGGTCCGGCGGGTCGGCCCAACCAGGCGATGTTCCGTTTTGTACAGTGGATCGCAGAGGACCAGCCGGTTATTCTTTATGGCGATGGCGAACAAACGCGAGGTTTCACCTATTTGGATGATATTGCGCGCGGTACCATTGCCGGCTTGAAGCCATTAGGGTTTGAACTTATCAATCTCGGCGGGCATGAGGTCATTTCGGTGAACGCCTTGATTCAGATGATGGAAGAAAAAATCGGTAAAAAGGCCAACATTGTTAGAAAACAAGCCCATCCTGCCGACATGCTGACCAATCAGGCGGATGTAAGCAAAGCCAAAAGCTTGCTGGACTGGCAGGCCGAAACCAGTTTGAGTGATGGCGTACAGGATTTGATTGATTGGTATTATGCTGAAAGAGATTGGGCAAAACAGGTTAAGACATTGTGAAATGGCTCATTGACAGGCTGCGCAGCTTATGGGAGAAGAATCCAAAACTGCATAGGATTGTGCGCGACAGTTCCTATCTTTTCAGCGCCAATATGGTCAATATGGTGCTGGGGGTGGTGCAGAGCAGTCTTTCGGCACGCCTGTTGGGGGTCGAAGGATTTGGCTTGTTGGGCATCATCACCGCTTATGCCTCAACGATTAATAATTTATTCTCGTTCCGCATGGGTGAGTTGGTTGTAAAGTATCTGGGTGATTACCTGGAGGAAGGCGCGACTGCCAAGGCTGGCGCGTTGGTCAAGGCCGCCGGGTTAATAGAAGCCTGCTCAGCTGTGATCGCTTTTGGTTTTCTGTGGTTGGCAGCGCCGTTGGCTGCCCAGATTTTCGCCAAAGATAGTTCGTTAGCGCCTATATTTGTCTTTTACGGAATTATAGTGCTGGCGGAGATGTTCTATGAAACGTCCTACGGCGTGGTGCAGGTGCTGGGGCGGTTCAAAGGACACGCCATTATCAATTCGGCGCAATCGATGCTCACGGCTGGTTTAATCGTGGTTGCTTTTGTTATGGGGGGCAGCCTGGAAATGATCGTTTTTGCTTATTTCTGCGGCAAGGTGTTACTTGGCATCGCCCCTGTTTTTCTGGCAGTTGATGGATTGAATAAACGTCTGGGTTGGGCATGGTGGAAAGCTTCACTGAAAGATATGCCCCAATGGAAAGAGTTGCTGCAATTCGGTTTGGGATCCAACTTCAGCGCGACTGTGAATATGGTCGTGCGAGATAGTGAACTATTGTGGGTTTCATTCTTCTTATCGCCGGTTGAAGCGGGTTATTACAAAGTGGCGGTTGCCCTGAATCGTTATATATTGCTGCCTATCAATCCATTCATCCAAACCACTTATCCTGAGATTAACCGTTATGTGAAAAATAACCTATGGGAACCATTGGAGAAATTCTTACGAAAAATCTCCACATTTTCCGGGGTTTGGACTGTTGGGGCAGGCCTTGGTTTGATATTCTTTGGCGAGTGGGTTATCAGTATCTACGCAGGGGATGCATTTCTACCTGCCTATCCTGCCATGTTGATTTTGCTTATCGGTTACGGTTTGGCAAACATATTTTTCTGGAACCGACCTCTTTTGCTTTCATTTGGGGACTCATTATTCGCCTTTTTTACGATGTTTCTTGGCGGCATTTTGAAGGTGCTGGGTGGATTTCTGCTCGTCCCTCGCTATGGTTACCTGGCTGAAGCTGGTTTATTCAGCATGTTTTTTGTTATTTCAGTTGGTATCAATTTGTTGAGGGCAAAATCTACCATGGCAAAGAATAAAAAATTAGACAAATCAAAGGAAGCGGATAAGGTATGAAGCTTGGTTTGATTGCTCCCTCGTTTGTGCCATCCAACACCGCTCATTCCATTCAAGTGATGAAGACCTGTAACTCTCTGGTCATGGCAGGTGCTGATATCGCTTTGTGGGTGCCGTTGCAAACAGGTCAGTCTGCCACGCCTGACTGGGCCATGCTGAGAGAATTTTACGGTATAGAATCGAAATTTCAAATTTTCTGGCTGCCAGAAAATTTGGCTTTCAAGCGCTATGACTTCACTTGGAAAGCCTTACGGTCCGCCAAAACATGGGGCGCACAGGTAATTTATACCTGGATGGCGCAGGCAGCGTTCTTTGCTTTGTTTCAAGGAATGTTTCCAGCTCTTGAGTTGCACATGCTGCCCAGTGGATTGCTCGGAAGCCGTTTTTTATCCACACTGGCAAATTCAAACAAAAAAAAGTTGGCAATTTCGGTAACACAGGCATTGATCGATAATTTGTCAGACCAATTTGACATCCATTTTCGGGAAAATGAGTATATCATCGCACCGAATGGCACGGAACCTGACCGATTTGCTGGAATGGAGATTCCTTCAGAAGCACGGAGGAAATTGGGCTTGCCACAAAAGGTAACCGCTGCCTATACGGGCCACCTTTATGAAGGCCGTGGTTTGGATTTGATGCTTGCCCTGGCGAGGGCGTTTCCCGGGGTTCATTTCTTGTGGATAGGAGGCCGCGAGGATGATGTTAAGGTTTGGCAACAAAAGGTACGGCGGGCAAACATTGCCAACATTACGCTAACCGGATTTGTTCCCAATCAGATTCTGCCCCTTTATCAAGCTGCTGCTGATATTCTATTGATGCCTTATCAATTTTCAGTGGGTGTTTCAGGCAAAGGTGACACAGCTTCTATTTGCAGTCCGATGAAAATGTTTGATTACCTGTCTGCTGGGCGTGTGATTCTGAGCAGTGACCTGCCTGTGTTTCATGAAGTGCTCAATGATCAGAATGCCGTCTTCTGTCCACCAGAGGATGAAGATGCCTGGATACAAGCCTTTGGCAGTTTGATCACTGATGAAGAGAGAAGGATGCGCCTCTCTGCACAGGCGCGAAAGGACGCAGAAATGTATTCGTGGAGAAACCGGGCGCAGCGCGTACTGGATAAACTATCACAACTCCAGTAAGATAAGTTTATGAGACGTAAAGCGCCTGGACTGATTTGCCTGTCTGTGTTGATGTTTTTTTTTGTGGTGGGATGCGGTTTTGATTACCTGTCGGTGGCAACCACCACGCCGACTGAACTTTTGCCTACTACTACTCCGTCTCCAGAACCAAGTGAAACACCGGTGTGGTTTCCAGCTACTGCCACAAGGACACCACCGCCACCCAGGGCAACAAGTACAGCCACGCCTGAGGTGCGTCCAGTGTCGAATGATGTCGTCTGGCAGGATCAATTTCTTTTTGATGATAATTGGGATATTGTTTCTTTGTCGGATCGCAGTGCACAGGTGGGAGGGCAGGCCCTTACACTGGCACTGAAGAATTACCGCGGCTCGTTGTATAGCTTTACTCGTGCAATATTGCCGAACAACTATTACCTTACATTGACCATCGCACCCAGCCTGTGCAGAGGGCAGGACCAGTATGGTGTGGTTTTTCGCTCACAAACACCCCAGGAATTCTACCGGCTAAACTTTCTGTGTGACGGTACTTTGCGCCTGGAATTGGTGCGGGGTGATTCTGTGGTAAGGCTGGCAGAAACGATGAATTCTCCACAATTGTTTGCGGGGCCGACCGCAAGTATTCAACTGGCTCTTTGGGTGCATGACGAAGGTGTAAAAGTCTATGTAAATGATGTTCTGCAGCTAGAATATTATCGTCTGCAATGGTTTACCGGTGGATTTGGTGTGTTTGTACGCAGCACAGGCGAGTATTCACTGACCGTCAGTTCTTCAAACCTGGTTGTAAGAGAGTCGGCGGCGATGCCACCACCACCAGTGCCGACGCAGGCACCCACGCCTGTGCCAACCAGAACCCGTTTGTCAGGACCATGATCGGAAGATTCCTGTACAATGACTGGGGAGGTACACCTTGAAACGTTGGTTTGTCCGGGTTTTCTTAATCATTTTGCTATTGTTGGTTGGCTGTGACGCCATACCCACGCATGCGATCTCACCCACGCTGGATGTGCAGTTAGCCATCGCATCCACAGCGGCGGTTGAATTAACCCGCGATGCTGTAGAAAAGGCAGCGCAAGTCTCACCCACAGTAACCATGGAGCCACCTTTGCCAAAAGAAGCCACGCCCACCCCCCAGATGACGTCCAGTCCGACCCCGGTTGAGAACACGCCGGGGCCCAAAAACATTGGTCTATTGTTGGGTATGGTTTCCATGGGTG
>DSBE01000264.1 GCA_011053085.1 Chloroflexota bacterium | reverse complement strand
GTCCAGGATGGCACCGCCCCACAGCTCCAGCACTGGAAAACCAGCCTCGATCAAGTGCGGCAGCACACGCATGGCTTGCGGGGTGGTCATGCGGGTGGCGGCGATGCTCTGCTGGCCGTCACGAAGGGTTAAGTCATTAAACTGAATGGTCGTTTGCATAGGTATTGCCTTCATAAATAAAAGAGGAGGAAACAGTGCTTTGAAGGTCCTGCTTCTCCTCGCTTGATTATGGACGATTATACCAGTGATAGACAGGAATATCGAAAGGGGTTGTTCAGGAAGATATATCCTTTCCACAGATCACATTATCGTCGTTTGACATCGCCAAGCTCTCGCCCGGCTGCAGGATCAAAAAATCATTGTCCCATTCTGCATACATTAATTTTCGCAAAATGACCAAATTCCCGGCAACACGCTCATAAGCCCATTGATTTTTTTCGGCATCACCCTGGGCTTTCTTCTCCGCGGGCACGCTGTGATAGAAATCATAGGCGATGTAGGCGGCGCGGTTGTAGTGCTGCTCCCATCCGCCCATCACTTCCATCAGATATTTGGCATTGTCCTCGCCGTATTTTTCCACAAATTCATCATATTGATCCTGTACATTGCCCATGGTGGTTGCCCCAAGCGAAAGGGTTGTGTTCTGGCCGACGGTACGTTCTATATAATCCGCTGCATACCAATAAGTGCCGGTGTTTTCCTCAAATTCATGTTGGTAGCGTTCGCGGGAGCCAAGGAACAGCGTGATGCAATCATGAGCGCGCGGCACCACAATCTTCAGGTTGCGGGCGGTGATGCCTTCGGTGGCTTTCCCGCATAGCCCATATCCCAGGATAATCGCGTCATATTTTGAAGAATCAACTGCATCGATCTGCGCTTGCAGCGTTTGCTGCAATGATGCGGGTTCATTGTGCAATCCAAGTTCAAACAAATCGATATCGATCAGATGCGGGCTGGAAGCCGCATGGTGATACAGGATGCGGGCGAGGGCTTCACAGGAAATGCATTTTAGTTTCATTAGATCTTCAATTCATTGGGCGCTTGTATTGCGTGATTGTAACACGCAAATAATGCTGAAGCTTAAGACTGGTGAGTTGAAAGTGTCAAGTTTGTGTAAATTACAGTTATACTTAATGAAACATATTTGTTGGATACCGGTGGCGAAAATCCAGCAGGTAGAATTGGGGAGAGAAGTCATTGGAAATCCATCATCCTGCTTGTTTATCGCCAGCACGGTTGTTGATAAAAAAAGGAAATGATCTATGGATAAGAAAATAGCTGCACAATTATTGGCCAATGTCCCTCTGTTTTCAAAAATGAACAAAAGGTCTCTGGTGCCGCTGGCTGACCGCTTGATCGAGCGGAAATTCGCAGCCGGTGATCGCATAATTGAGCAGGGCAACGAAGGCTTTGGGTTGTTCATCATTGCCTCTGGAACTGCTGAAGTGCGGTTTGAAGACGAAGACGGCAACATCACGGTTGTCAATGAACTGGGTGAAGGCGATTTCTTTGGCGAAATGGCTTTGCTGGACGATGAACCGCGCTCAGCCTCTGTCTTTGCCAAAGGAGAAACGCTGTGTTTGTTCCTCAACCGCATTGAATTTATGGCGTGTATGATGAAGGATGCTGAAATGGGCGTAGCGGTCTCTGCGGAACTGGCCAGGCGTCTGCGCCGTTCACTGGCTTCATAATCGGTCGCTTTCCTTTTCCGGCGAGGTATGCAATACCGGGTCTATCTTTCAGGTATACTATAATGAACTGACATTGTGCCAGGTCCCAGAGTTCAGTGCCCTGGGCTTGTGGTTGTTGCAGGAGTAAGGCATGAATCTTAATCCAGGATTTCTATTGCAGGATCGTTATCGCATCGTCCGTACACTTGGACAGGGGGGCATGGGGGCTGTGTACCAGGCGGAAGACAGTGCCCTGGATGTGATGGTTGCCATCAAGGTCAATTTCATTCGCAGTGAAGGCAGTACCACGCAGTTCATGCGTGAAGCGCGTATGCTGGCCCATCTGCGCCACCCCAACCTGCCGCGCGTTATCCATTATTTTGTTGCAGAAGGCAATGAATATCTGGTGATGGACTACATCCCCGGAGATGACCTGAAGCACATGGTGGAAAAATTCGGCAAACAACCGGTAGACAAGGTGCTGGATTGGGCCAATCAGTTGGGTGACGCGCTGGAATACCTGCACAAACAGGATCCCCCCATCTTTCACCGCGACATCAAACCTGAAAATATCAAGATCACTCCGGATGGGCAGGCGGTACTGGTGGATTTTGGCATTGCCAAGGCTGCCTACAGCCATCAACAGACCCAATTGGGTGCGCGCGGCTATACCCCCGGTTACGCTCCGCCCGAACAATATGGAGGCGGCAGAACCGGCGGATACACCGACCAATATGGGCTGGCAGCTACGCTTTATTACTGTTTGACCGGTACCAAACCATTGGACAGTGTTCAGCGTGTGGTGGAACAGAAAGAGATGGACACGGTGGTCAGTTATAATCAGACCATCCCCCTGTATGTCAGCCAGGCGATCCAGCGAGGTATGGCCTTGAACCCGGGCGACCGCTTTTCTTCGGTACATGGTTTCGTTGCCGCTCTCAATGGCAAAATCGACAGCGAACCACTGACAGCGAAAAAACCGAACGATAGCCAGGCAACCATGACTGCCATCGGCGGCATCGCTGCCGGCACCCAGATCGCTTCTTCTTTTCCACAAACCATGCCGCGTCAGGCAGGTGCCATGCCCTCCACCCAGGCATATCAGCCGGTGCAGCAAGCGCAAAGTCCGGTTTATCCAGCCACACAGGCGGGAGCACTGCCGGGGAAGAAAAAAGTTCCGATAGGCATGCTTATCGGCGGACTGGCGGGGCTGCTTGTGGTTGCTGCGCTGGTGATCGTGGGGGCGCTGTATTTGACCGGCAACCTGTTTGCCAGTCCGACCCAGGCGGTTCTATCAGGGTTGAACCAGACCCAGACGGCAGATGTGGTGGCCTTGCCCCTTGTTTCCGAAGCAACTGAGACGCCCGAAGAACCAACCGAAGAACCGCAAGAGGAAATCGAACCGACCGCTACCCTGGAGCCCACCTTCACAGTTGAAGCTATCGTGGAGGAAACACCGGAACCAACCCTGACGCCTGAACCGCAGGTCTCTTTGATCGGTTATGTGGCGTATATCAGTGACGAAGGCGGTGATGGCGAGCAGATCTGGCTGATGCGGGTCGGTATGGACAACTTCGGCAACCTGTTGAGCGAGAAAGAACAACTGACCTTTGATGAAGGCGATAAGAGCTACCCGGCCTGGTCACCGGATGGGCAGTATTTGATCTATTCGGCAGCGGGTGCCACTGCCACCGAGGGGCTTAACCTGTATCGCATTGACATCACCGCCGATGAAATGATCCCTTTGCAATTGACCGACCGGCGCGGTGATGAGGTCTATGCCAGCGTGTCTGCTGACGGAGTGACGGTTGCCTATGACAACAACGGCCGTGATGATGGTCTGCGCCAGATTCGTTTCGTGAATATTGACGGCACCAACGACCGCCGTGTCAGTTTTGACTTTGTCGAACATTCGCCGGTGTGGCATCCCCGCGATGCCAACCTGTATTATTTTGTGCTGGAAGGCAGCAGCCACAAGACCCTTTATTGGCGCAATGCTGATGCGGATTCCTCAGAACTGCGCACCTTCGACCGTTCGACCCATTTTGGGCGGTTGGGCGATGTGCATGACCCCACTTTTTCGCCCAGCGCTGAATACATCGCCTATACACAGATCAATGGGTCGCGCACCAATGTCTGGATGACGGAGGTCAGTGCAGGCGGTGCCAACACCTTCCAATTGACCAATACCAATACGGACTGGTACCCCAGTTTTTCCATCGACAGTGTGTGGATCGCTTTCACTTCGTCACGTGACGGCAACGAGGAGATTTATGTGATGGACCTCGCCGGTGATTTTCAGACCAACCTGAGCAATCACAGCGGGGTGGATAAGATGCCGGCCTGGTTCCCGATATTTGTGCAGGAGTAATGGGGGGTGGCTGCGTTGCGTGTCTTTTTGAAAATTCATCGACACGGAGTTTACGAGTATAAACTCCGTGTCTGGGATCGATAAATATAACCAAGAAACCCCGTTTATACTCGTAAACGGGGTTTCGAAACCGTTGTCAACCCGAGCAGGAACCAGCAAAGCTGGTTATGCGGGTCGAAGAATTGAAACCTTCTGGCGCTGATCACACGACCGGCGAATTATCCTGTCGATCCTTTTCGATTCCTCCGTTTCAGATGGCTGCGCCATCCTCCAGTCGGAATGACACGAACATGTAGGGGCAGGGGCGAGC
>DSBE01000213.1 GCA_011053085.1 Chloroflexota bacterium | reverse complement strand
CGGTTGACAGGCACGTTTGGCCATTTGGCGACAGTATCTTTCTATCCTGCACATCATATCACAATGGGTGAGGGAGGTTGCGTCGTAACCGATGATGAAACGTTGGCGCGTATTGCTCGCTCTATGCGCGATTGGGGCAGGGATTGCTACTGTGCTGGCGGAGAAAACAATACCTGTGGCAAGCGTTTTAGCCAACAATTTGGCACATTGCCTTTTGGGTATGACCACAAATATGTATATAGCCATATCGGATATAATCTCAAAGTGACCGACATGCAGGCGGCTATTGGTTGCGCCCAATTGGAGAAATTGGACGATTTTGTTGCCAAACGCAAATACAATTTTCAACGTTTGCTGGAAATCTTGTGCCCCTACGAGGATCGTTTGATTTTGCCAAAAGCAATCGAGCATGCTGATCCTGCCTGGTTTAGTTTTGTGATTACAGTCCGCGAGGACGCCGGCTTCTCTCGAGACGATCTTACACATTTCTTGGAAGCGAATCGGATTGAAACTCGCAATCTGTTCAGTGGTAACTTGCTGCGACATCCGGCGTTTGAATCTATCCCACGGCGCGTGGTGGGAGATTTAACCAATACAGATTTGATTATGACCAACACTTTCTTCATTGGCGTATATCCGGGTATTGATGAAGCCCAGCTTGGCTATATCACGGATGTGTTTTCACGCTTTATGGCCGGTGAGCGAGTGTAGCGTATGGCGACACCGCGAAAGCTACGTTGTCAGGTCATTCAACTCATTGACCATGGAGACCGGGTTTATACTATCGTGCTCAAACCAGAGCAGCGGATTCCCCGATTTAGCCCCGGGCAGTTTCTACATCTGGCGTTAGATGAATATGATCCCAGTGACTTTTGGCCGGAGTCCCGCGTTTTTTCGATAGCCAGTTCTCCAACTGAGCGTGAATGCTTGCGCATTTCCTATTCAGTTGTGGGACGCTTTACCACGCGTATGGAACAAGAACTGAAAGAAGGTCTTTGGGTCTGGGTTAAACTACCTTATGGTGAATTTACAATTCAAGGTGACCGTGATGTCGTGTTATTTGCTGGTGGCACGGGCGTCACAGCATTTACGGCCTTTATCGCGGGTTTAGGGGACGAGTTTTCACACCGTGTTTATTTGTTTTATGGGGCGCGATATCCTGAATTATTGATTTATAAAACGCTGGTGGATTGTGTTGCGCAGCAATTTGCACAGTTACAGGTTACTTATTTTGTTGAACGGAAGAACATAGATGCTGCCGAGGTTTGTATGCTGTCTGGGTATTTGTCTGTTGAGGTTGCCTGGCCTATGATTTGTGCGCCTCTGGATACAGATTATTATCTCTCCGGGCCACCGGCGATGTTAAAATCGCTTGCGGAGAAATTGTGTGAGCGGAATGTTGCTGGCAAAGCAATATATACAGATGCCTGGGCGTAATCCGTCTGCAAATAAATGAGTTGGAGATTGTAATATTTGAAAACATTAAGGGATAAACGTGTACTTGTAACGGGTGCTTCGGGGTTTCTGGGGCAACATTTGTTAAGGCGACTAGCCGCTACCGGGGCTCAAGTTTCTTGTTCTGTTTTTTCTGACGAGAGCTCGAGGTCGAAGAGATTAACTGAGCACTGCACACTGTTGAGAGCTGACATTCGAGATCAAGAAAGTGTTTTTGATATATTTCAAACGGCTCGACCAGAAATAGTTTTTCACTTAGCTGCTGTTGGCGTAACAAAACGTAACATGGGCTTATTGGAAACTTTTGAAACTAATGTGGAAGGTACAGTACATATTTTGGAAGCATGCACCCGGTTTCCTGTGAAACGGTTAATACATACAGGTACCATATATGAGCATTGCGATCCTGCCACAGCATATATTGCTTCAAAACTTGCCGCTTGGGCATTCGTTAGAGCGTATATCCAAGATAAAAACTTGCCTGCTGTAAGTGTGCGGTTATCGCACGCTTATGGCCCTGGTCAGCCTTCTGTCTCCCTTGTTGCAGGAGCAATTTTGGCTGCGTTAAAAGGGCAAAATTTTAAGATGACTGTCGGGGAACAGCAACGTGATTTTATTTATGTGGACGACTTGATAGAAGGCATGATATGTGCGGCTATTCGACCGGGTATAGAAGGGATGACACTAGATTTGGGTACGGGGCACGGCACTGAAATAAGACAAGTCATTAGTTTAATCTATGAGCTGGTGCAAGGAACGGGAGAGCCATGTATGGGGGTATTGCCTTACCGTAAATGTGAAGTAATGTGGTTAGTGGCTGATGTTGAGCGTACTGCGAATGCACTGGATTGGCATTATCAGGTGGATTTGAAAGATGGTCTTACCAGAACTATTGCTTGGTATCGGCAGGAGATGGAAAAATGATAGAGGGCGTACTGGTGTTTTCTTTGAAGCAAATTCCTGATGAGCGCGGGAAGATTATGCATATGTTGCGCTGTGATGATCCTCATTTTGAGCAGTTTGGAGAGATTTATTTCTCTGTGGTTTATCCTGGTGTGATTAAGGGTTGGCATTTACACAAAGAGATGACTCTTAACTATGCGGTGGTTTCAGGTATGATTAAGTTGGTTCTTTATGATGGAAGACCTGATTCCTCCACATACAAGCAGTTACAAGAGTTTTTTATTGGTCAATCCAATTATGTTTTGGTGCGGATCCCACCGGGAGTTTGGAATGGCTTTAAGGGGTTGGGCGTGGCTCCTGCTATTGTGGCTAACTGCGCAACGTTACCCCATGATCCTCGAGAGATTATGCGCGTGGATCCTCTGGACAATGACATTCCATACAACTGGGAATTGAAACACCGATGAGTGTACATTTGATTATCGGCGCCTCAGGTCAAGTTGGCGAACACCTGGTTCATCAGGCTTCCGTGGCTGGACATACGGTTGTTGCAACCTATCATAAGCATCCCGTTGTTGGGATGCAACAGTTGGATATTAGAGATGCTAAAGCAACTGAGACGTTGATTGCACAAGTGCAACCGCAGGTAGTTTATCTTCCGGCTGCGCTGAGTCATGTTGATTATTGTGAGCAGTATCCAGAAGAGACATATCAAATAAACGTGATGGGCGTTTGTAATGTTCTCCGAGCGGTGAATGCTGTTGGAGCTAAGTTAGTGTATTTCTCTTCGGATTATGTTTTTGATGGTAAAGCAGGTCCTTATCGGGAGGAGGATCCGCCTAATCCTATCTGTGAGTATGGGCGGCAGAAGGTCATAGCGGAACATCAAATCGCTATAAATATGTATGACTATCTTATTGTCCGAACCACTGTAGTCTATGGTTGGGAACGACAGGGTAAGAATTTTGTGTATCGTTTGCTCAATACTCTAAAAAATAGCGAGATTTTAAAGGCGCCTGTGGATCAAGTCGGCAACCCAACTTATGCACCTGATTTGGCCAAGGCTGTGGTTGAATTGATAGATCTAAATAAGAAAGGACTGTATCATATTGTTGGGCCACAACGGGCTAATCGTTACGAATTTGCTTGTGAGGTTGCGCGGGTTTTCGCTCTTGATGGTGACTTAATTCAGCCCATAGAGACTTTTGAATTGGGGCAGGTTGCGCCACGCCCGCTTGTAGCAGGAATGGTAGTTGAGAAAGCAGAGTCTGTGTTGTCGCTTCCATTGTTGCGGTATCAAGATGGCTTGCGAATTATGGTAGAGCAGAATACTGCTCAAGGCAGAATACCAGAAGCACGTCAAGAGTGAGTGGCCTGCTACTTGCCGCTACTTTGAGGCACATATGAGCATTCGTCGCGAACTGGTTAAGGGCACAGTCTGGACCGCTGTAGGGCGCTACAGCCACTATCTGTTTCAGATAGTGGTTTCCGCAATCCTTGCCCGGTTGCTGGAACCCTCCGACTTTGGCGTTGTAAGTATGGTGCTAGTCTACACCGGCTTTGTTGATCTTTTGGCGGAATTTGGCATCAGCGCCACTGTGGTTCAGAAGCGTTATCTTGATCGCACCGGATTATCCACGGTCTTTTGGTTAGCTGGGTTCATTGCAGTACTATTAACAGGCATATCAATCCTGTTGTCACCAGCAATCGAAGCGTTTTTCAGTTTCGATGGTTTGCGCCTGGTGGTGCAGGTGATGAGCCTAAACTTGCTACTGGTTGGTCTGGGCACTGTCCCGCAGGGTTTGATGCAACAGCGATTGGCCTTCAAACAACTGGCGATATTGGAGATCATTACCACGATTCTAGGGGGAATGATTGGTATTCTTCTTGCCTTTCAGGGTTGGGGGTATTGGGCGCTGATTATACAAGCGATAAGCATCAGATTATCCAGGGGCATCGGATTATTCCTTTACACGCGATGGTTGCCATTATTGACTATTAAGG
>DSBE01000319.1 GCA_011053085.1 Chloroflexota bacterium | reverse complement strand
GATTTATTTCGTACAAATAATTCATAATTCTTATTGTCCGTTGAATTATTTGAATAGTTACTATTGACTTCCTGAATTTTCTGGGTATAATTTTCAGTTATACGGAAGAAAACTAAAGGAAAGTTAACATGGCAACGCAGTTCACTGAAGTAGAAAATCCTCATTGGAGAAGGACGTTCTTTCCCATTTGGATCGGTCAGGCATTAAGTTTGATCGGCAGCCGAATGGTCGGCTTCGCTTTGATCTGGTACATTACCGAATCAACTGGCAGCGCTATTGTATTGACTACACTCGCATTGGTAGGACATCTGCCTGAGATGATATTGGGGCCTTTCGCAGGGGCGTTGGTTGATCGCTGGAACCGCCAGAAAGTCATGATCATTGCCGATGGAGCGATTGCTTTCTTGACGCTTGTGATCGCGCTGTTGTTTGCGTTTGATCTTATCCAGTTGTGGCACATCTATGTGCTGATGTTCGGCCGTTCGATCGGCGGCGCGTTTCATTATACGGCCATGGCCGCTTCCACATCACTTATGGTGCCAAAAGAACGCTTTACAAAAATTCAAGGGATTAACCAATTGCTGCAAGGTTTTCTGGCGATCATCGCCGCTCCTTTGGGCGCACTTGCCATCGAACTGATGGAAATCGGCGATATCATGTTCATCGATGTCGTTTCTGCTGCTATTGCTATCGCCCCCCTGTTCTTTGTCACTATCCCCCAACCAGAAATTGTCACCACGGATGAACAGCGCGCCAACCCTATTAAAACCATGTTTGCCGATGTCGGCGAAGGATTACGCTATGTTGTCAAATGGAAAGGCATGATGTATGTGCTTCTTCTTGCCACCGGCATAAACGCCATCGTCAATCCCGCCTTTACATTATTGCCCTTGCTAGTCAGCGACACCTTCGGGTTGGGTGCCGCCGCTCTGGCAACCATCCAAACCACCCTTGGCATTGGAACCATCCTCGGCAGCTTGATATTGAGCATGTGGGGCGGTTTCAAACGCAAGGTGTACACAAGTTCCGCAGCATTGGGTGTATCCACCATTGGTCTTTTGCTGATGGCATTAGCCCCTGTGAACGCCTTCTGGATGCTGGTAGTAGGCATTGCCATTTTCGCCCTGCTTAACCCGATTGTAAATGGCCCCTTCCTGGCTATATTTCAAGATACAGTTGATCCTAACATGCAAGGGCGCGTGTTCGCTCTCATCGGCACGATGGCAGGAGCTGCTTCACCGATCGGATTAATGATTGCCGGGCCAGTGTCTGAGTTCTTTGGTGTTCAAAGCTGGTTTATGGTCGGCGCAATATATACCATATTCATGAGCATTGTATTATTCCTGGTGCCGTCCATCCGCAATATTGAAGACCATCACCAAACCCAGAAGACACCCATGGCGGCTGAGACCAATTCATAATCTTAAAGTCACGTTTATTAGCTGTTGAAAAGCAGTAAACAGCAGTCATCACCCCTCAAAGTCAATCTCGATTGCATCATCATCGAGATTGACTTCATTACACATGCAGTAAGGTCTGCTTAATGTCGTTGATCTGTATGTGTTAGCTCTGTATATCAATCAGGAGATGGCGAGTCAGATGATATTTGGGTAACTTGATTGTAACCAGAAACAAAATGCAGATGCAGTAATTCAACATCCTGGTACTCGCCACTGTTGATAATCAGGCGGTATCCCTGGTTTTCCAGATTGTTCTCAGCAGCCAATCGCTCAACCAGGCAAGGCATTTCTGACCAAAAGCGGCTGGTTCCCTCTACCTCCGACAAATTACGCCAACCGGCTTTGGGCAGGATCAGCAGGTGCAGCGGATACGTCGGTGATGGGTGTTGGATAACCAGTGCGTGCTCAGTTTCGAGGATCGTTTTCACAGGCAATATCCTGGAAAAATGCTTGACAGCAAATCGCAACAGATGATGACAGAATCGGCAATGCCGCAGCAGAGAAAACAAGAAACGAGCCGCATCCCTGCCCACTGGTCACGCGTATTGATGGTTCAACTTGAACACAATTGGCTCTCTGCCACCCAATCGCAGCCCATTAACCGAACCAGGCAAGACCTTTAAACGATTGGATTTACCAACAGGCAAGCCGAGGTAATGGGCAAGGGTGAATCGGATAATGCTGCCATGGGTCACAATCACCACCACATCATCTTCATTATGCTTTGCCGACAAAATTTCTAACCTGTGCGCTACTCTTTGAATAACATCGTCTATGTGTTCCCCGCCCGGCACCTGGCCCCCAGGAGTGGTAATAAAAAAACGCCATGCTGGAATTTCCTGCAATTCCTCATAAGGAACGGATTCCCAGTCGCCATAATTAACCTGGATAAAAGCCTCATCAGGCTGAACCGCCAACCCGCAGGCAACAGCCAGCGCCTCAGCAGTCTGTATCGTACGCTGCATTGGACTGGTATAGATAGCAGATATATCTGAACGACAAAGAACGTCAGCCAGTTGCCTCGCTTTGGCAATGCCAATTTCATTCAGTGGTGTATCGATCCTGCCTGCCAGACGGTCATCCACATCATCCGTGGTTGTGTGACGGATCAATAAAAAGTCAGTCATCGGCTTTTTCCGCTGTGAATTCTGGGCCCATAATGTCAGACAGGAATTCACCGATCTTTTGGTCATACAAGGTCGGGTTGACTGGTTGTGATTCGGCATGGTCAGAATGAAGTGCCAGCCACAATTTTTTCACACCCTTTTTTTTCGAAGCGAAAATCCTTTCGGCATGAGAAGGCGGTATATATTCATCCTCTGCCCCATGGATGATGAATAGCGGTGCTTCGATCTCCTGGACAGCCTTCACCGGTGAGATGGCCTGGAGCCAAAAACCAGCCATGAACCGTACAAATACACTGGCTATCGGGATCAATATCCAACCCATCAAACGATATTCCTTACGCAGGCGGTAATACAGCAGATCAGCCAAATCGGCAAAACTGCAATCAGAAATGACAAAAGAAACTCTCGGATCGATGGCAGCATGTTGCAGGCAGGTAGCCGCCCCCAATGATTCTCCATGGGTGCCAATAATTGCTCCATGGCCGGTTTTTCTTACAACCCAGTCAACTACAGCTTTGAGATCTCTTTTTTCTAAGAACCCAAAGGTCGTGAAATTGCCCCCGCTTTTCCCATGATTACGATGGTCATACACCAACACGTTAAATCCACGCCTTCGAAAAAGTTTTACGTATTTAACTGAAGCATAGAGATTCACGGTGATACCGTGAACGATGATAACTGTGCCAACCGCTTCTTCCACCGGAAGCCAGTATCCATGCAGTTGATATTGTTTGGGTGATTCGATCCAGATCTCTTCTTTTGGCCAGGTTGCCCAATCCATGGTATTGAGCGTTCCCTCATCTACCTTGATCTGATATACCTCTTCATAAGGGTACACTTTGGGAAAGATAATTATGCGCGCAAAGTAGTAGGATAGACCCAAAATGATAAAAAGAACCACAATGGCGACGATGTCAAACCAGGTCATAGGGACTCCTTTGTGTAATGTTCACCATAAAATTATTATATACCTATTAGCCATGAGTTAAGAATCATCAAACCCGCCAAAGGTATAATGTTTGCATGCAGATAAGAAATGCTATCAAACCTACCCTGTATATTCTTAGCTTCTTGCTATTGATCCCTTTGTTGGTCACCAGAAGCAATGTCGATATCAACGCACAGATTGAACAGATACGAGCATACTCCCGCATGCATGAATTTGAGTTCTTTGGTTGGTCTGTTGATGCTGTTTGGGAGAAATTGCAGATGTATTCGCTTGGCTTGCCCAAAAGGCTGTCACAGGAAAATACACGCGGTGTCATTGATCAAACCATGCATCTGGCACGTCAAATCAGGTTGCTGGAGAACCAAATCAACCAAACCCTTGCAGACCCTGCCATACAGGCTGATGATATATCGATGTTTGACTTATTTAAAGAATTAGAGCAGACGGAGTCAGACTACCGCTTGTTCGCCTCAGTATCTGAAACGATCTTTGAACAGCAGATCAGTGAGGTTCTATCTCAAAAACAGTTATCATTCAGCGGACAACCAATTCCTCCCGTGCTATTCAGGTTTTCGCCGCTCCCAAAAGCACTGATCGTCTCACCTCGCGATGTAATCCGCCAGGACGCCAACCTGAGCCTGACTCCTAATTTGTCTTTGGAACAAATACTTACAATCGAACAGCAGATGGCTGACGACCTTGATGTAGCCGCCTATATCACCGATATTGGCGGGGTGGGTACCTATCCTGCCATGGTCCTGCAATCCTTCAATTTGGAGTGGTTGATCAGTACCGTTGCTCATGAGTGGGCACACAATTACTTAACCCTGCGCCCTCTGGGGATTAATT
>DSBE01000161.1 GCA_011053085.1 Chloroflexota bacterium | reverse complement strand
GTTATCAACTGGCTGTTTAGGGCTTTGGCGTGTTTGATGGCTTCTTGTTTGATCTGGGTGACAAGTTTGCCAGAATTCTCCTGTCCGGGATACAGGTTGGCGTGAAAGAGAATGCCAAAACGACTGTCTGAATGAAACCAGGCTCCATTCAGCACTGCCTCCATTTTTATGGCCTGTTCAGGGCAGGCAACCTCGCAAAGAGAACAGCCCTCGCAGGCGATCTCATCGATAACGATAGCTCCGTCTTGTTGGTAAATGGCGTCGAAGCGGCACAATGATTTACAACGCAAACACTGGGTGCATATAGCTGAATCGATTCGGGCAATTTTTCCACCGGAAAAGGCATGGTTTGATAGGATTTTGGGTTCTAATATCAACTCAAGATTGGCGGCATCCACGTCTGCGTCTACAAAAATCGGACAGACAATATCGTTGTCATGATGAATCTGGTAGGCAAGCATGCTGGTGAACGAGGTTTTACCGGTACCGCCCTTGCCGCTAATGATGACCAGTTGTTTCATAGAACTCCCTCAGCTTTAAAAATCAATGACCGTATTTGCTGGAGAAGTCTGATGAAAGATTGTTGATACGCTCCAGATTGGCTGACCAGCGGGATGCCATTTGATAAATTTTCTGCGATGGTCCGGTCAAAGGGGATTCGCAGCAGGAGGGGGAGGTTATTGTCGATCAAAAATTGTTCCACGGCCTGATCTCCGATGCCACCCCGGTTGATGATGATGCCAGCTGGTTTGTGCATTTGTTCGAGTAACTCAACAGAGAGTTTCAGATCATGCAAGCCAAAAGGGGTGGGTTCTGTTACAAGCACGACAAAATCAGCTTGTTTGACTGTCTCAACCACGGAACAAGAATTCCCCGGCGGTGCATCAAAGATGATGACATGGTTTTGTCGATCGCTATTAAGAGCTCGCTTTATGACTGCGCGAATGACCGGGGTAGGCATGGCGGTGCCGACATTCATTTCGCCCATTAACAGGCGCATTCCCAAAGATGTGCGGCTTTCTCGAATGACACCGATCTGTTGCGGAATTTCTTCTATAGCTTGCTCTGGACAAACATACAGGCAAGCGCCACAACTGTGGCACAGGTCAGGATAGACAAAGACATTCTGTTGCCGCAAGATCGGTTTATTGAGCACAGTGATGGCATGAAACTGGCAGATTTCTGCACACTTTCCACAAAAAGTGCAGCGCTCAAATAACACATTTGGAATGCTCTTTTGGACCGGGGTAACATGCTCATTTTCGGAAGCCAAAAAAAGATGGGCATTGGGGGCTTCTACATCGCAATCAACCAGGCAGGTGCTGGCGGCAGGGAGCGAAAGGGCAAAACTAACGGCGACTGTAGTTTTGCCCGTTCCGCCTTTTCCGCTGGCAATGGCAATGGTGATTGGTTTTTCGCTTTTCATCCCGTAAAGGTCAGGCATCAAATGGTAACAGGGTTTGGGTGTTAATGGCCTGGTGAATATCTTCGACAGTAGATAAGTTGCCAAAGACAAAACAATCAATGCCCATCTGTTGTAATGCGTGATGGCCATTCGGCCCATATTTTCCACTGACAGCGAGCGTTACTCCGGCATCACTCAAGGTTTGGGCTGCCATAACGCCTGCCCCGTGGTTTTCCTCGGTGGCAGGATTTTCTATGTAAGCCATCTCGTTTGATTGTGTGTCGAGGATGAGAAAAAACGGCGCGCGTCCAAAACGAGGTTCTAAGATGGGAGTGTTGGTGTTATTTGTGACTGTGATGGCAACTTTCATGGGACTGGATACTTTCTTCAGGAATCTATGTCATTAATTCGTTGTTGGATGTTTTTCATGGCAGTTTCGAGCCGTGACGCCTGCGCCTTTAGGTCGGCCAGATCTTCTTCTTTGGAAATCGGTTGGTCATCGAAACCGCTGGCGGGAAAAAAACCATATCCGCGGCCACGGCCTCGCCCAAAACCAAAAGCCCTTCTACCACCGCCAAACCGCCAAAACCTGAATGGTCGGCGGCGTCCAACAGGGACATTAGCGCCTGTTTCAGTGCCACATGGGCCAAAACCACCTCCGGTCAGAGGTCCTTCACCATTGGGCCCTGTATTATCTCTTGCTGGCATTTTTATTCTCCTTTTTTATTGACTAATTTGTTATATTCGCGCATCAAAGTGTTGATTTCCACCTGAAGGCGTTCAAGATCTTGCATCCACTCATCCAGGTATTGCCGGCCGAGTGGGGTGATGTTATATACTCTCCGTTTTGGCCCCAGACTGTCCTCATCCCATTGAGAGAGAACCAGTTTCTCTTCCTCCATCTCACGCAACGCACGGTAGATGAGACTGGAATCATATTGGTCTGGAACGAAACCAAATTCCTCCAATCCAGCAGCCAGGTTGTACCCATGTGCGTTTTCGCGGGATAACATAAGTAAAAGGCAGGGCTGTAGATAGTTGATAATGCGTCTGCCACGGCCTCTGCCGCGCAAGCCGCCATGTTGGGGGCCGTATCTACCGGGCATTGTCGCTCCTTGCGAGTCGAGTATTTGTCTATATAATACAATCCTATAGACAAAAAGTCAAGTGGATTGATGAGTAGAAAAACCATTGTCCGGGATTTCTCTTTCAGAGCGAGGGATTTAGAGCGAAGTAGATAATAAATGTGACAATCGACGCCACGGTGTGCAGCATGAGTGTATTGGTGATAAATGCCTTTTCTTCAGCGAGGCCTTTTTTCATGAAAATGGGGATGATGAAGGGGGGAGGCAGGATCACCAGGGTGAAGAAAGCGATCTGGAACCCACGGTCAAGGTTCAATAATGCCGATAAAATGAAACGATTGATCAATAAAGCCAGCGGGATTAACAGGCCCAGGCGGAGCAGAACCACCAGAACAGATGATTTGATATTGGTGGGCGTAATTTTAATATCATAGCCAACCACCAACAGGATCAAGGGCGCGGTCAGGCCAGCCAACAGATTCAGCACTTTGAAGAGGCCATCGGCGAAGAAAGCATTGTTCAGCCATGCGGCCCACCCGCTAAGGTTGAGCAGAATGCTGGCAAAAATTGCGATGATGACCGGTGACGAAAGGAAAGATTTCAAAAGCGAACCCACTGATGGTTTGGTAGAAGTTTCACGCACCAGCAAGGTGACATAGACAAACCAGATAAAGAATTCGTGCGGCACTCCCAGAATCGCCATTTTGCCGAAATTTTCGAGTCCATAAGCGCTGCCGAAAAGGCTGAGACCGAGCATCCCAAATTCGAAACCAGTCAGCAGAAATGGAAAATAGATCCAGGATTGGCGAAAAATCTGTTTTGTAGAACGCCCGTAGAGGTAAAGGAACACACACAGGAGGAACACCAGGATCATCAGGAGCAAATAATTCCAGCGAAAGGCAATATCAAGGAATGACGTGAATAGTACAGCTGGCAGGGTGAAATTTACGATGAAATTTTTGATGTTGTCAATGGTTTCTGGCGAAAAAAAAGATCGTTTTCGCAGCAAATGCCCGATCCAAAGGAAGATAAGAATGGGCAGAACGGAATTGAAGACCCACAGGGCGTTTTCCATGTTGACTATTCCGTGCTATCTACGCCTGCTCTGATCATGAATTTCTCAGGCAGAATTTTCTCCGTCAGCGGCTTCACTCCCAATCCTCAGGCTCTAAGTGTAAGTATACGCGATCAACGACATCCATCTGTTCAATTTTGTCGATGACTTCATCGGAAATGGCATGCGCCTTGTCGAAGGGCAGGTCACCAGCGATGTTAGCATGCATGTCGACGATAAGGCGCGGGCCTGCGTACTCCGTCAGCAGATAGTGGACATGCAGTATGCCCGGTACAGACAGAGCGCGATGAATGATTTCTTCACGGACTTTGTTTGGGGCGGCTCCGCCGGAGAGGAGCACGATGTTCTCGCGTGAAGATTGTAGAGCGTTGTAAAGGATCCATCCGGCGATAAAGATACCGGCAATTGGGTCGAATAACGGGTGAACAAAATTCGATAGCAGGATGCCGAAAAACGCTACACCAGCGCTGGAGACATCGGTGAGGTTGTCCACACTGATAGCATCCAGGGAGGGGCTCTGGTAGATTTTTGCTATTCTGCGGACCATCCAATACATCAAAGCTTTAATGATCACTGTGGAAATCAACATGATGGAGGAGATTAAAATAGGTACCGCCTGCGGGCCGGCGATAAATTTGTTGATCGCCTCTCTGCCGGCCTCATAGGCTGCCAGGCTCATGGCGATGGTCACTACCAATCCGACGAGAGGCTCGAAACGGCTGTGGCCTTGCGGGTGAGATTCGTCGGGCGGTTTGCTGGCAATAGTCAAGCCGATTACCAGGAGGATCGTGTAGAAAACGTCCGAAAGCGAATTGGCAGCCT
>DSBE01000135.1 GCA_011053085.1 Chloroflexota bacterium | reverse complement strand
CATAAGACCCACTCTCGACAGGCAGCATGCGTTTCAGGGTTGGATAGAACGGCCGTAAGGTTTCTGCGAGGGCATCGGGTTGGTCTGCGAAGGGGAATAGGAAATTCACCCCGCAAACCATCGAACTGCACAGGTGATTGCTGGGTTTGCCGTCCTGCCCATCATGCCACTTGATGTGGTGGTCTGCCCAGAACTGCATCGCTTTTTCACGGATAGGCGGATAGAGGTTTTCTTGTTGGGCGTAATCGCGCGGCAAGCAGAAGGGGCGTGGCTTGCCTTTGTAGATGCCGTCACTGCGTGCTGATCCAGAGATGGTTGGTGAGGTGGCTTTGAAGTGTGCCTGGTTGATCTTTTCGGATTCGAGAAATTTTCCCACTGGCTGTTCCCTCGCAAAGGTGAATCAATGTGCCTGTATTGTACCCTTTTTCGCGGGTCTTCCTTTATACTGTAACCATAACCAATACCATTTACTTCGGCGATAACCTGACCTTCCTGCGGCAGATGCCGTCAGAAAGCATTGACCTGATCTACATCGACGCGCCTTTTAACACGGGCAGGGCACAGGGGCGCACACGTGTCAAGACTGTGCGCGCCGAGGACGGCGAAGGCGACCGCACCGGCTTTGGCGGTGAAAGCTACAAAACGATTACGTTGGGTCATTCGGCCTATGCCGATGACTTCGATGATTTTCAGGCGTTTTTGGAACCGCGCCTGCAGGAGGCGTATCGTTTGTTGAAACCAAACGGCAGCCTGTATTTCCACATTGACTACCGCGAGGCGCATTATTGCAAGATCTTGCTGGATGGCATCTTCGGGCGTGACAATTTCCTCAATGAGATCATCTGGGCGTATGATTACGGCGGGCGCAGCAAGAAACGCTGGCCTGCCAAGCATGACACCATATTCCTGTATGTCAAGGACCCCGAGCATTACACCTTCAATTGGGAAGAGGTGGAACGCATCCCGTACATGGCGCCGGGGCTGGTCAGTGAGGAGAAAAGGCAGCGTGGCAAGTTCCCCACGGATGTGTGGTGGCACACCATCGTGGCGACCAATGGCAAGGAAAAGACCGGCTATCCCACCCAAAAACCGCTGGGTGTGCTGCGCAGAATCCTGCAGGCCAGCGCCAACCCGGGCGATGTGGTGCTGGATTTCTTTGCCGGTTCTGGCACGACCGGTGAGGCGGCGCTTGAACGCGGCTGCTCGTTTATTTTGATGGACAACAACCCCGAAGCGCTGCGGGTGATGCGTGAACGCTTTGATGGGGTGGCTGTGGAGTGGGTGGAGGAGTAGATATTCCTTCGCTGCAAAGGGTTGTTAACCGGGTATAATTTGGTTGAGAATAGCCAACAGTCCAGCAACTATCCTGTATGTGAGGAGGGACGGGAGATGAGGTGCCACCAAACCCCGGCGCATCAGATGATCGAATTTCTCTACCGGGATTAGTGCGGTAGAGTTTAGTGTAACGGCAAGTTTTTTGTGAAATTGAAGGAGGCAATGATGGAAGAATCTCCACAATCAAATAACAATGAAATCATTATCCGCGGATTGAAGATTCCCTTTGGGCATGTGTTCGTGATGGTAGGTAAGATTTATCTTGCTATCCTGTTGTGGAGTGCCATCATCGGAGCCGTAGTAGGAATTTTCTTTTTGATCCTTACTTTGATCGGGGTGGCGGGCGCGTCGCGTCTGTTCTAATCGATCTCATTCAGCAGTTGCTGCAACGCATCTACTGCATTGACCGGTGTCTGGCAGGCGTGGTTGCGGCAGACATAAACTGTTGATTTGCCGTCAATCTGGGCACGTTGCTGCAGTAAGGCAGGGGTTTCGTTACCATTGTCCTCACCCACGGCGGTGATGACATCCGGCCGCCACTGTGAGCGGATTTCACGCAAGTATTGCCGTGTCAGACTGTCTTGGGGAGAGCCCACGATGGCGATCTCTTTGCCGGGTATCACCAGCCGGCGGTAGCCACTCAACCAGTTGGCGCAGGCGGTGGGAAAACGCTGGATGAAGTCCCATTCGCTGGCCAGGGCTTGTTCAGCCACAGAAATCCAGTGACTGCTGCCTTCATAAGCGCTCATCAATAACAGCAGATTGACTGCTTGCGAACTGCCGCACGGTTCGGCGCTGTCGTGGTTGTTGCGGGCGCGTGCGATCAGCAGGTCGTCACCAGCCATGCTGTCATAAAAGCCTTCGCCTTCGACAAAGAAGCGCGGCAGCATCTGTTGTGTCAATAGGTGTGCGGCAAAATACCAGTGCTGATCAAAATCTGATTGATAAAGGGCTAATAGTGCGACGCCAAGCCCGGCATAGTCTTCCAAAAAAGCATTGTGTTTGGCGCTGCCCTGGCGCCATGAACGCAGCAAGCCGCTGTCTTTCATCAGGCTTTCCAACAGGAAATCAGCGTTTTTTTGGGCTGCCTGCAGATAATCGGGCCGGTCGAGGTAACGGGCCGCTTCGGCAAGGGACTGCAGCATGAGAGCGTTCCAGCCGGTAAGCACTTTGTCATCAGTGTGGGGAGCAATCCGCTGCGCGCGATAGTTGTACAGCGCTTCATGCACATGCTCATACACCTGGTCAAATTCGTCTGGCATCAAGTGCATATAGCGGGCAGTTTCTGCCATGCTGTTCATCTGCTGTAAGACCACGTTGCCCTCCCAGTTGCCGGTCACGGGGATATGGTAGAGGGTGCGGGCGAAAAGGTTGTGATCTTCATGGGGCAGGGCATGGTCGATCTCTTCGCTGGTCCACACATAGAACTTGCCTTCTACACCTTCTGAATCGGCATCGATGGAGCTGTAAAAACCGCCTTCGGGGCCGGTCATCTCACGCAGGACGAAATCGAGGGTGCGTTCACACACTTTGCGGTAAATGGGGTTATTTGTGAGCAGGTAAGCGTACAGATAGGCACGTGCCAGCAGGGCGTTGTCATACAGCATTTTCTCGAAGTGAGGCACCAGCCAGCGGGCGTCGGTGGAGTAGCGCGCAAAGCCGCCGCCCACCACATCATACATGCCGCCCTGCGCCATTGCATCCAGGGAGTGCAGGGCGATCTTTTGTGCGGTTTCATCGCCGTCAGCTGCTTGTTCCAGTAAAAAGATCAAACGCAATGGTTGCGGGAACTTGGGAGCGCGATCCCATCCGCCGAATTTCCAATCGTACCCTTCGGCATACCCGACGGTAAGGGCTGCCAGGTTTTCTTTTGATGGCGTGGCTTTCTGTGATTGTTCGCGGGGCTGCTCGAATAAAATTTTGGTGAGTTCATCACCGGACACCTGCACTTCGTCAGGTTTGGTGCGCCAGGCTTCAGCAATGGCGGTGAGGATTTCATTAAACGAAGGCATGTCATAGCGCGGTACGGGCGGAAAATAGGTGCCGCCATAGAAAGGTTTGCCATCCGGCGTTAAAAAGACACTCATCGGCCAACCGCCAGATTTGGTCATGGTGACCACGGCGGTCATATAAATGTGGTCGAGGTCGGGGCGTTCTTCGCGGTCAACTTTGATGGAAATGAAATCTTTATTGAGAATATCTGCAGTGGTTTGGCTCTCGAATGATTCATGCGCCATGACATGGCACCAGTGACAGGCAGCATAGCCGATCGAGAGAAAGATCAATTTGTTCTCCTCTTTGGCTTTTTGCAGGGCTTCTTCTCCCCACGGATACCAATCTACCGGATTATCCTTGTGTTGCAGCAGGTAGGGGGAGTTTTCATATTGTAATCGGTTGGGCATTGATAACCTCAGTTTCTTTTGCGTTCGTATAGCATTAAGTGTACGTGAGGCTTATTAGAATCAGGTAAAAAAAGGGTTATAAACCTGCTTTCAAGGGGTGAGATGGATAATGTCTTTGCCAGAAAAAATGTTGGCAGTATAGATGCCCATAACGGCATACAATTCTCGTGGCACACTGATGTCTGCCAGATATAACTCGCCTAAGTATTCTGCTGCACCTTCTTGCTGGAACCCAAGTTTGGGCAATGCCAGGGTCATGGTGGCTGTGGCTTTGATGGTTGGTTGATAGGCCTTGCCCGAAGCGGTATCCAGACCCGAAGGGACATCCAATGAAAGGATAGGCACACCCATTTCATTGGCCCAATTGATCATTGCGGCTGCATTACCTGTGGGACTGCCAGAGAGACTGTAGCCAATGATGGCATCTATGATTAAATCTACAGGTTGGTCAGGAAGTTCAAACTGTGCTGGTGAGATGGTAAGGTTCAAAGATTGCAGGATTTGTAACTGGTTTGCCGGCACTCCTCGATATTGATCAATCGGGTGGGCGGTAATCACCTGTATAGTGGCACCCCAATTGTGCAAGCGGCGGGCGCACACCAGCCCACCTCCGCCATTTCCGCCGCGCCCTGCCAGAATGACCACCCGCTTCCCATTCGGATT
>DSBE01000196.1 GCA_011053085.1 Chloroflexota bacterium | reverse complement strand
ACAATGGCACCCTGATGCGTTATGAGGTGTGTGTGGTCCTGCTCAGCGGCGAACAGGTGTGTGTGGCTGGAGCCTATCTGGTGCAGGAATAGACCAGCGATAGCCACTATCAACTGCGCTTCATGAGCCAATCCAAACAAGCCATTCTGCGAAAATACGGCATTTCAGTACAGCAGCGAGTGTCTTCCGGCATGGAGGCAGAGGTCTACGCACTACCAGACGGCACCGTGTTGAAGCTCTATGATGGCACCGCGAACCTGGCCTCGCTGGCGGTACTGCAGCAATTTTACGCTTCGCTGCAGGGTTACGCTGTGGGGTATGCGCTGCCTTACATCCTCTCAGCGGCGCAAGAAGGCGATGTTTGCATCACCATCGAACGCCATCTGCCCGGCGTGCCCATGGCATCCATCATGGCAGGGCTGGCCTCCGCAGAGATGGAGCGTCTGATGCAAACTTATCTCAGCGCGGTGCTGGTCTTGCAGTCCATTCCCATGCCGCCAGAGGCGCGCCAGTACAAGCTGTTTGATGAACACGGGCTGAGCCTGCGCAACCAGGGCGACTGGCATGACTTTCTCGCGCACTGGCTGTCACAAAAAACGGCGGCAATCGCGCCGTATTTCCAACGGGATGTCAGTGATTTTGCCGTCAAACTGGTGCAACTGATTGACCTGCTCGCGCAGCCCTACACCGGCGTTCACTGCCTGGTGCACGGCGACTTCTTCCCCGGCAATCTGCTGGTCAACCCCCGCCGTGAAGTGACCGCCCTGCTCGATTTTGGTTTGTTCACCCTGTGGGGCGATCCCCTGTTCGATGTGGCTACTGCCTGGGTATTCTTTGACATGTACGATGATCTCAAGGCCAGCCTGCGCCGGCGGCTGCTGGAGGTCATTCTGTCACGGCTGGGTGAGGAAACGCGCGGGGTGCTGTATCGCTATGTCCTGATCTACAGCCTGCTCTCCGCCAACACGTATGCCCCTGATTGCAGCGACGGACATTACCGCTGGTGTGCCGCCAACCTCAATCACCAGCCATATTGGGATGCAATGGCATAGAAATGTGATTTTTGGGCAGAGAAATGCCTGCGCTGCCCATGCACGGCAAGATCGACTCGCTCTATGCCGCTGTGGAAGGTTCGGTCGTGTTATACCTGGCGCTGATGGCACGTCTGGGGCGTTAATTCACTGCTTTACGGCAGTACTCCTCCAGCAAGTTCAGATATATGCGGTAATTCTCAATGGAAACATCCGGCGGGGTTTGATGATCCACCGATGGAATGAATCCGCCGGTTTTCATGGTAGGCAGCAGGCGCTCAAATTCCTTGCGCATGGCAGCTTCCCCCAGTTTCATCACGGTTTTGTCATAAGCCCCTACCAGGATAAAATCGGGATGGTCAGCGCGCAGCTGGCCTACATCGACCCCGGCCATGCGTTCAAGCGGCAAAATCCCCTTGATACCCACCGATTTGAACCACGGCACCACCTGGGTGACATCGCCGTCAGAATCGACGATGGGGATGATATTGTATTTTTCCAGCACAGGGATGATCTGGCGATAATAGGGCGCCAGAAATGTCTCAAATGCTTTCTTAGAAAGCATGGGCCCGTGATTATAGGAAAGGTCTTCGAAAAAGGTCATAAAGGTGGGGCGGATGATCTGGCAGAGCTGGTCGAGTGCCCAGATATTAAAATCGGTCAGGTCCTGGTTGATCTCATGCATCAGGTCTGGCTGATCGTAAAAGCTATAGAGATGGCGTTCAATACCCAGCAGTACCCGCGGCCACCAGAAGTAACCCTGTAATGAAACCCACGCCACGGTATGGCCTTCGTCCTGCTGTTTGGCCCACAGCTTTGCGTCTTCTACAGATGGGCCAATGAAGTTTTCGCGCGGGTAGAGGTAGGGTTTGATGGCATCATAATCGGCCTTGTCGGTGATGATGCCGGAGCCGTGCGTTGCTGGCTGCGGGCAGCCGGGGGCGGTGGCATGAATATATAACTGCTCCTGGCTGTCCTGCCCAAAGTAATCACGGATTTTCCCCGGCCGGGTCAGGTCTTTGGGCAGTCCTTCTTCGTACCAGCGTTTGATGGTCAAATCCCACCAGACAGCCCATTCGATCATCGGCAGGCGATCGACGGGTTGAAAGCGGATCGCGTTCCTAAATCGTTCTACATTATTCATGGTTCTATTCCTTGATTTGACGTTATTTTGATAACGGCGTCACCCCTTGTGCGAGAGCGGTGTTGGTGAAGTGAATTTCATTTGCTTTTTATGGCTGGAGGGCGATTATTCGCCCTCCAGCCGATACTATTGTGAAAAAGTTTCCCGGGAATTTTTAAAGTTTTGTACAATTTTTGCAACTACCGTCCGGAACCTTCGCAGAAGAAGAATTGTTCCATCGAGTAGTTCGCCGCGATAGCCTGCCCACCGGTGGGGATATTGCAAAGGTCATTGCTGATGATGAGGGGGTTGATTCCTTTCACCACGATGATGGACCAGATGTTATCAATGTAACTTTGAACTGTTTCATTGTAGAGGTCCATATCTTCCTTGGTGCCAGGTACTGCGGCAGCACGTTCAGCACGAATTTCCCACAGGCGTTTGGCAGCATCTGGGGGTTCTACACCGTCAATGCCGTCATCCGGATTCATCCACTGACTCCATTGAACTGTCTGCGGAATCCAGTCAGTCCAGGTGGCGTTGACCCACATGGGCGCAACCGACCAGAGGGTGTAGGTCATGGTTTCACTGGCGGCATTGCGTTGGCTCAGCAGGTCATTCGAGATCACCTCGAGCGTGGCATTGATGCCGATTTCTGCCCAATATTCAATGGTCAATTCAGCGATGGACTCATGTTCGGCCAGATGTTTGGCAGATGAAATGTAGACCAACAATGGTTTACCGGAGGGTGTCAGGCGGAAGCCTTTGTCATCGCGTTCGGTCATGCCCATTTCATCCAACAGGGCGTTGGCTTTTTCGACGCTATATTCACTGGGGTTCCAGGGGGCAGGTTCTGCCAGGCCGAAGTAAATCGTAGAAATGATCTCCTCGCGGTCGATTGCATAGTTAAGCGCCTGGCGGAAGCGGACGTCGTTGATCACCTCATTCCAGGCTTCATCATTAACATTCGCCTGGTTGAAGAAGAAGCACATGGGTGCGACGTGGCTGGAGTAGATGCTGGCGGTGAAATTACCAGCGGCTTCCTGTTCCTTGTAGACCGGAATCTGCATGATATCAGGGCTTTCACGGGTGAAATCAACCTGTCCGGCGATGGCACGCATGTTGACCATTTCGACATCATCGACACGAGCGGTCACGATGCGGTCAATATAGGGCAGTTGTTTGCCTTCGACGTCCACTTTGTAGTAATAGGGGTTACGTTCGTAGATCTTGGCGCCTTCGGTGATTTCTACCAGCAAGAAGGGGTACAGGCGCGGGAAACCAATGGCATCCTCAATGTTCATTTCCCAGTTGCTGATATCTTTCTGGGTGAAGAGGTTCACCCAGGCATCCATATCTTCGTAGCCCTCGGCTTTGATCATCTCCAGCAGTTCGTCGGGATCAGCATAGCTTTTATGGAATTGCTTCAGATAATGGGCAGGCTTGATCAGATCGGTGTAGCCAACCCAGCCAGTCACAGCCATTTCACGCAGGAGTGAGCCGTAAGGGCCGTCGAAGGTGATCACAAAGGTCCAATCATCGACAAATTCGAGGGTCATGGGGTTGCCGGTGCCCAAAGCGCCGGTGCGCCATTTGCCAGGGATGCCGGTGGGGAAGATCTCTTCATTGTTCATCACATCCAGCCAGGCAAATTCAACATCTGCACGGGTGACAGGCACGCCGTCAGACCATTTGAGGCCCTTGCGCATGGTAAAGGTAAACTGGGTGGCGTCTTCATTGACACTGAAACCTTCCAGGACATTACCAATGATCCCTTCCACACTGATACCAGGCGCTGCCAGGTAACCTTCGTTAGAGCCGATGAAAATATCAGGCGGGAAATCGCCGCGGTGAGCCATGTTCAAGGTGCCGCCATAGATGCCCGACTGCCAGTTGGTCAGGTCTTGCTCAACAATGAGCACACCAGGACCCACCACGAAGGGATTCTCGGGAATACGTTCTTCCACAGGGGGAAGTTCTCCCGCAGCTACTTTTTCAGCCAGTATGGGGGCTTCCTGGTAGACCATGGGGGCTTCCAGTACTGGTGCTTCTTCCAATGGCGCTTCTTCCAATGGTGCTTCTTCAACCACTTCTTCAGCGGAGACTTCTTCCGCTTCGGCTTCTTCTTCTGCGGGTGCTTCTTCAACCACCGGGGGACCTTCGGGTTGAGCCTCCTCCACTGCAGGTTTGGCGCAGGCAGAGAAGACAAACGTGAATACCAGCAAAACAGTAAGTATTGCGTACAGCTTTTT
>DSBE01000075.1 GCA_011053085.1 Chloroflexota bacterium | reverse complement strand
GTTCGGCACCATCTCTTCAATGGTTAAATTGGTCGGCATCAGCTTGACCATGTCTCCAGAATAGGGAATGTACTCGATCGTGTAATCATCCCAGCCCTTGCAAACAAAATCTTCATAGCCCGGTGAAGTCTGGATTGCTTTGCAGATTTCTTGATATGCGAAGAAAGCCCCATACTGATTCCAATGGGTGTCCGTCTTAAAATACAACAGGGGATGATCTTTTTTCGCTTCCCAAAGGACCTCACGCATATCGAGAATCCTTGTTTTCCCACCGTATTGTTCCATGTAAGTCATTAATGCATCGAGACGATCATTGTCACCAACTTTTTCGGTACCCGATGGCAGCCACTCTGGGTAGATCGTTTCGCGACTGGGCGCGATCACCACCAACAGCAGTTTACCGCGAGCCGCCAGACGGCGGTTCAGGCCTTCCAGGTTCACATAGATCTGCATCAGTTCATCGTCGCTGATCGGAAAGGCGTTCTGGTAATCATCCATGTTTCTTTCGCCGGTGTAATACAGCCAGCCATCTTTCCCCCGCAAAACGATCGGAAATCGTTTTTCACCGAGATATTGGTATTGAAAATCATGTTTGGCGCGGATGAAGAAATCACGCAGCTTGCTGTTGCTATCGACTGCGGTGTTAAAATAATTGGGAATCCCGCGTATCAACTGCCAGTTATCCAACTGGTGGGTTTGCTGAGTTGTTTTCAGGCTTGGTAGATTGACCATGAACAGCACACTGAGCAGGAAAACCACCAGTCCATAAATGAGAGAGTTCAGCCAGCTTTTTTCAGTCATAGCTTAAAAATTCCCGTAGATGGTTGGCAGATAAGAGGAGGTTGCCGCCACCACGATACTGCCTACCAGCAGAATAAGGTAAGCGCAGTTCTGTGCCAATTGCGTGCCAAAAGTATAGCGTTGATTGCTGACAAGCTCGTTTCTCAACCCTTTGATTAACGGCGTTGCCAACACAACGCCAATAATGAATGCCAGCCAGGTAGTTGAGCCAACGTGCGGCAGCACCGAGTAACCCACAAGGTTGACATGAGTGCCAAAGCCTACTAACGCCCGCAGCCAGCCCAGGGCATAGGCGGTGGTGGGGCTGCGGAAGAATACCCAGGCGATGAAGACCACCAGCATAGTATAGAGATGCTGCAGCCATTTGGGTAACTGCTTGATCTTGCCTCCCAGGCTTTTACTGTTTTCGAGGGCAGCAAAAATGCCATGCAGCATACCCCAGATGACAAAGTTCAGGGAGAATCCATGCCATAGACCCGTTAACAAAAAAACCAATAACGTGTTCATGGTTTGTTTGAGCCACTTCCACTTTCGCCGCTTCCACTCCAGTGGCATGAATACATAATCTCGGAACCAGCTTGATAGGGTGATATGCCAGCGGCGCCAAAATTCGGTGATCGAACTTGAAATGTAAGGAAGATCAAAGTTTTCCGGCAAATCAATTCCCACCATCTTAGCCAGCCCGATCGCCATATCCGTGTATCCTGCAAAATCGTAGTACAACTGGATGCCATAAAAAAGCAGCATCATCCAGGCAGTAGCGGTGGTCACCAGTGGAACTTGTTGTAGAAAGATCCCGCCATCCAGGATGGTACCCAGCTGATTGGCGATCAAGACCTTCTTCGCCAAGCCCAAAATGAAACGGCGTAAGCCCGCAGTTTTTTCGTTGATGGTGACTCGTTCCTTCTGGGCGTCTTGGGCAAAACCCTTCCAGCGTGTAATCGGACCCGCCATCATTTTAGGGAAGAACAGAAGGAAATTCGCAAATAGAAAGACATTCTTTTCAGCTAGCGTCTGGCGCTTATAGATATCCAGTAAATAGGCAATTGCTGTGAATGAGAAAAAAGAATATCCTGCAGGCATGACAGAAAATTCACCCCTGGCTACCAGGAACTTCAAGCCCGCCAATATTGCCACGTTGATCCCAACCCCCAACCACAGCCACCTTTTGTACTTTTGCTCTTTGACGATCGATGATGAAAGTCCCAATGCCATCAAATAGGTAAAGACAAGCATGCCGATGAACAAAGGGAAGGCTTCACGGTCCAGCAGAAAAACATAAATGAGACTTAGAACCAGCATGATCGCCCCGCGAACTTTTTTGCCGGGCAGCAAGCTGATGATCAGGTAAATTGGCAAAAAAAGGAACAAGAAAAAGACGGAATGAAAACCCATGAAACCTCGATGTTAACGCATTCTCTTACACGACATCCCTAAGTATAACCCATGCCCCTATTACGGTCATGGGACTCAGGTTGTAAGTGAAAGTACAGCGGTAAAAAGTTTAAAAAAAGCGACAGATCACCCAGGCAATAGCTATTTCCACCAGACGAAAGCCTAATCCTGTACTTTTGGCTCCAAACAGTCAACTCTGACAGCCTCCTTCACTCAATCGAATGAAAATAAGAGAAAATAATTTTCATTTTGTGTTTATCCACCTTTCTTGCCGGTGATTCTCCAGTCGGTATGTTAAAATCCCATTAAGTTAGTGTTTCTATATAAAGACTTGAAAAGCTGTATCCGTTCTCAAATTCATCCAATGGGAGTTACCATGAAAAAACCAAATATCCTGCTCATCGGCATCGATTCTCTGCTGGCAGATCACATGTCCTGTTATGGCTATGATCGTCTGACCACACCGCATATCGACAAATTCGCGCAGGGCGGCACGCTGTTCACCAACTACTACTGCCCGAATGTGCCCACCACCAGCGGCTACGGCTGTATGCTGACCGGGATGGATGTATTTTCCACCCAGATGGTCGCACTGCGCCACCAGGGGCCGCTGCGCCCTGAAGTTAAAACCCTGGCGGAAATTCTCGGCGACCACGGTTACCAGACCACCTGTGTAGGTTTTACTGGCAACCCGGCTGCGCGCGGTTTCCAAAAATACCTCGATTATGTATCCTGGGGCGACTGGGACGACCGGCCGCTGACCAAGGCAGAAAACCTCAATGAGGTCGCCATCCCTGAACTGGAACAATTGATCGATGATGACGCGCCCTTTTTCCTGTTCCTGCGCCACATGGACCCACACTCCCCCTACCTGCCGCCCGCCCCTTATGACCGCATGTTCTATCACGGCGACGAGTGTGATCCTGACAATGACTCTATGGACCCCGTGATGGATTTCAAGCCTTTCTGCGACTACTTTGCCTCATGGATGCCGCCTGGCATCAGCGACAAGGATCACATTATCGCCCAGTATGACGGCGCTGTCGCTTATCTGGATGCCTGCCTGGCAAAACTTCTGCGCGTGTTGGAAGACAGCGGCGTTCTTGAGGACACCATCGTGATCATTAACTCTGACCATGGCGAGACCCTCTATGACCATGAATGCTGGTTCGATCATCATGGCATCTATGATGTCACCCTGCACGTACCCCTGATCCTGCACTATCCCGCCAAAGTGCCTGCCAACCATGTGGTAGAAGGCTACACCACCCACCCTGACCTGGTGCCGACCCTGCTTGATCTGGCAGGTATTGACAGCGGCATTGATTTTGACGGAAAAAGCCTGCTGCCGATGATAGCGGGTGAAATCCCCACCCATGCGCCGGAATTCTATATCACCGAATGCACCTGGATGCGCAAACATGGCTGGCGCACACCGGAATGGAAATTGATCGTAGCACTGGAGCCAGATTTCCACTTCAAACCTGAAGTGGAACTGTACAATCTTATTCAAGACCCAGAAGAGAACCACAACCTGGCAGAAGAATTGCCCGAAGTGGTCGCCTTCCTGCGCACACGCATGGAAGAGTGGATCGCACAGCGCGAGAAAGAAACCAGCTTGCCCAATCCCATACATCACCAGGGCGATTGGCATGGCATCGCTGGGTTGGGTTCGTTCACCTCTTCGCAACAAGCCTATGACACCCTGCACATTGGTGACGCCAACACCGCTAAACGCCTGCAGGCAGAATCACGTAAGAAATAACAGAGATAAGGAGCAACCAATGACACTGAAAGTCGCTATTGTCGGCATGGGCAACATCGGCAACCGCCACGCCCAGGTATATGAAAAACGGGATGATGTAGAAATCGTCGCCGTGTGTGACATCATCACCGAAAAGGCTGACCGTGCCTCCCAAAAATACGGAGCACAACCTTTTTATTCCATCCAGGAGATGCTCAACAGTGGTATCCAGATCGATGCTGCCAGCATGTGCACGGCGGGCGTCGAAAACGGCGGCGACCACTATCAAGCCACTATGGAACTGCTGGAGGCGGGCATCCCCACATTGGGTGAAAAACCCATCTCCAACAACACCGAGGAAGCCGATGAAATGGTCACCTTCGCCAAAAAGAAAGGTATCCGCTATGGTGTTAACCTCAACCACCGCTTCACACCGGCTGCGCTCAAGGTGAAGGAATGGATCGAAGCTGGC
>DSBE01000309.1 GCA_011053085.1 Chloroflexota bacterium | reverse complement strand
TTAATGAACAGGTATCTTGATGATGAAGATAAAATGGAATGGGTAGTTCGCGTTGAATGGGAGAAAACTTTGCCAATCGAACAAGCATATCGTGAACCTGGTTTGTTCGCAAACCAAAACTCAGCTTGCAAATTGCGAAATCGGTATACCCTTGAAAAAATTTATAAAAAATTTGAAGTTCAGGAATAAATAAATTATTCTCTTGGGTCAGGTTGGCAGGACGGGCAGATGTAGCAGGCGCCGCCTTCAAAAGAGAACTTGATGATCTCGTCATCGCATGAAGGGCAGGGGGTACCTAATGTGGCACGGCCCATCATCACCTCATAGCCGCCGGGTTGATCATATAAGTCACGTTCGGTGGTGCGGCCATTGGCCTTTATCGCCTGAATGGTGACCAGCTGGATGGCGTCCAGTAGATGCATGGCTTCATCGTCATTGAGGGTATCCATTTTGCGGCGCGGATGCAGACGGGCATGCCACAGGATATCCTGGGTGTAGCCATTACCCAGACCTGTGATGTATTTGCGGCTGATGATGAATTTTTTCGCATTGATCTTGGACGCTTCCTCCCAGGCGCGCAGCCAGTTTAGGAAATTGCGCCGGGTGACTTTGTGATCCAACGGGTCGCGTGCTTCCTGCAGTACCGCCTGTTGATGGGCGATAGCGTCTGCCACGTTGGCATAGGCGCGGATGCAACCCCACATCTGCACCGACATGGTGAGAGTGGTTCTGTCGGTGAAGGTCAGGCGCAGGTCGAATTTTTTGGGGATGGGTTTGTTGGAAGGCGTCAGCAGCAACTTCCCGCCGGTGTCGCCGATGGCAAGCACCGCACCTTCTTTGGTGAACAAATACAGGTGGTTGCCGCACGACTCGACATGGTCAAAGGTTTTGCCGTGTAATCGTTCGCGAAACACCGGCTGGGTTTCTTCTGAAAAAACGAATTGCTTGACCATGCCGGGAAAGGAGACGATGTCGATGGTCTTGCCAGGAATGACTTCTTGCAACTGGCTGGCGAGGTGTTTGATTTCGGGATATTCGAGCATAGGTATTTTGTCCTGATCTTCTCGTATGACTGCTTCCATTATATACGCGTCTGTTACAGGATGCCATTGAGTGAATCCGGAAAAAATCAAAGGAACTGCCCGGCTCAGGACAGCTACCTTCCTCTTTTTCAAAGATCGTGGGAAGCACCCAGCGGGCCGAAGATGCGGCACAATTTCTGAACGCGTTCGGGCGTGTCAACCGCCCAGGAAGCGATCAGGTTGGTGATCGGCACCGCGCTGAACAAGCCCAAAGTACCGACCAGCGAACGCACTATCTCCTCGGCGATGAAGTTAATGTTCACCAGCAGCAGATAATCGGGGTTGTTGAGTGAGAAGAGCAGGAACATCATCAGTCCCGCCCCCACATACGCCAGCACCAGGGTGTTGACGGTGGCGGCGATGTGATCGCGGCCGATGTGGAAGGCAGCGCCAAAGCGTTCACGGAAGCTCATGTTAGGGTTGGCGCTGTATAATTCCATCACGACGGATGCCTGCGATATCACCAGGTCGTCCAGCACCCCCAGGGTGCCGATGATGATGCTGGCGATGAGGACGTTCTGGATATTGAGATTTTCGCCTTGCTGCATCAGGTACATGGCGCTTTCGTTGCCGAATCCGTTCAGGCTGGTGTAATTGACGAACCACACCGCCAGAAAGCCGGTGATGGTCATGGCGATGACGATGGCAACCAGTGCCACCTGCGTTTTAAGCGTCCAGCCATACACCAAGTATTGCGTGACTGCCAGGAAAATGAAAGATCCGACAATGCTGGTCCAGATGGGATCAGCGCCTGCCAGAATGCGCGGGATGATGAAGTAGAAGATGATCAGCAGGCTGACACCCATGGAGAGCAGGCTCTGGAAGCCTTTCCACCCACTCACCAGGATCGATGCGACCACGAACATGGCAAATAACACCAGCATCGGCGTAAGGCGGATGTAATCGATGAAATAGGCGCGCAAGGCACCGTCAGGGGTTTGCCCAACCGTTACCAGGATGCGTTCGCCTGTGGTCAGACTGAACCCTCTGGGCAGGATCTGGTAAGCACCGTGATCAACAGAAACCAGCGTGTCTTTGAAGTCACCTTCCAAAATGCGCACCTGGGCGATCTGGTACTCCTGTTCGATGGAACCAAGCTGGACAGTGCCAGATTCAAGGATTTGCACGACCTCGCCTTTAACGGTGCCCGATCCATAGCCGATAGCGTCCGGGGTTTGGGCAGGGCGTGAGGTTTCTTTGACAATGATGGTGATTGCCATGGCAAGCATTACCAGCACAGTGAAGATCAGATTTCCATTCAGTTTGAGGCGGATTTTTTTCATTATTCGGCGCCCCTGGCGTATGGCCAGTTTTTTTGCGATGATGATACCATGAAAGCGCCTGCTGCTCTCTTGCGAAGGTGTTTTGTGGGGTGAAAATGGGCAGGTTGTGTCCATATTTCACCATGATAATTGGTTGATTTCGTTGCCAACGCCAATAAGCTATGGTGTAATTGGCATGTTTACAATCGCTAAAAAGGGAAAAGAGCAATGAATGGTTGTGAAGAGATCTTAAGGGTTGAGAATCTGTCGTGGAGCGCTGGCGGACAAAAGATCATCGATGATGTAAGCTTAAGCGTGGCGGAGGGCCAATTCGTAGCGGTGGTTGGCCCCAGCGGTTCCGGCAAAAGCTCGCTGTTGAAGTTGATCAACCGCATGATCGAACCGGATGAGGGGCATGTCTATGTGTGCGGCAATGAGTATCGTTCGTTGGATCCACAAACACTGCGCCAGCAGGTCAGCTTGATGATGCAGACGCCCCATTTGTTTCCCGGTACGATAGCTGAGAACGTGGCTTTCGGGCCTTTGCAGCGCGGAGAAGAGATCAGCCGAAAAACCATTGAGCAGCTTGTAGAGGCGGTTGGGCTGGCAGGATTTGCTGACCGCAAGGTTGGCGAATTGTCAGGCGGTGAAGCCCAGCGGGTATCACTGGCGCGGGTGCTGGCAAACAAGCCACAGTTATTACTGCTGGACGAACCGACCTCCGCGCTGGATGAACAGATCAAGCTTAGTGCAGAAGAGGTGATCTTGCGGGTGATTCGCGAAAATGAGCTGACCTGTTTGATGATCACCCATGACAGGGCGCAGGCAGAACGTATGGCGGATGAAATCGTCATGCTGGAGCAGGGCAAGCTGGTCTCATCTGTGAAAAATGGAGGAAACCATCATGTTGACAATGTTGATTGAAAACGAGCGCTGGCTGGCGTTTGCGCAGGCTATGGTCAGCGGGCTGTGCGTGCTGCTTGTGATAATGGCATCGCGCCGGTTGAAAATCTATTTGGTGAAAGAAACCGTGATCGCCATGCTGCGCGGTATCGTGCAAATCGTGGTTGTTGGTTCGATCCTGTTAACCATGTTTGCAGCACCTACCTGGGCAAGTCTGCTCATTTTGGCGGTGATGATCACAGCGGCATCCTTCATGGGGGCTGCACGGCTGAAGAACTTTTCCGGCGGGGTGCCCATCTTCTTGTTCGGGGTCGCAATAAGCTCGGTGGCAACCATCGGCAGCATGGTGCTGCTGGGGGTGATCGCCTGGGAAACCAAAGCCCTGGTACCACTGGGCTCGATGATCATCGCCAACACCATGAATACCAATATCCTCGGGCTGGAGCGTTTTCGCTCAGAGGTCAGCTCGCATCATGGCATGGTGGAGACTGCCCTGGCGCTGGGTGCAAAGCCTGAGATTGCGGTGGCGCCTTATGTGCAGAGCGCGATCAATGCCAGTCTGATACCGCAGGTCAATTCTTTGCGATCACTTGGCATTGTGTGGATCCCGGGGGCGATGTCGGGCCTGGTGCTGGCAGGCGCTGACCCGGTCTATGCTGCCTTTTACCAGTTCGTGGTGGTCGCCATGATCTATGTGGCCGCCAATATCGCCAGTGTCATCAGCATTCTGCTGATGCGTAAGCGTATCTTCAGCAAAGCAATGCAGTTGCTGCTGAACACGGATGGAACACTGGCGTAATTAATCGCCCCCCCACCCCGGCGGTGTCGAGGGTGTGCAGTTGTTCCTCTGTCAAGATAAGGTGCGCTGCCGCCAGATTTTCTTCCAGCTGTTCCAGGGAGCCAGCGCTGACCAGCGGGATGGTGTGCGGGCTGTGCTGTCTCAGCCAGGCGAGAATCACCTGGTTGACGGTGGCGGCAGTTTCGTCTGCCACGATATGCAGTGCTTTCAGGCGGGCGTCGCTATCGCCGCCATGGTCAAGGTAGGCGCCCAGCATCTGAAAAGATAACGCTTTGGAATCGCGCGCGCCGAAACGCATCGCTCCCGGATAGATGATACTGACCTGCAAATCGGTCTTGCCATGTTTTGCCGTTAATGATACAATCATACTATGATACATTGATAC
>DSBE01000211.1 GCA_011053085.1 Chloroflexota bacterium | reverse complement strand
CGTTTGATCACCGAGGTCAGTTCATCCATCATAGGTGGTTTCGAGAGGAAATCATGTGCGCCGGCGCGCATGGCGCGGCGCATATAGTTGGGGTCATTCTGCACCGAAAGGATTACCACCTGGGTGTAGATGTAGCGCTGACGGATATGTTGGGTGGCTGTGATACCATCCATGTCTGGCATGTTAATATCCATCAGCACCACATCCGGGTCTAATTCTTTGACTTTTTGCAGGGCATCACGCCCATCAGTTGCCTGTCCAACGATCTCAATAATGGGATCAAATTGAAGCATGCGTTTGATGTTGTTAACGGTTTCCGGTATATCGTCAACCAGTAATACTCTAATGGTGCGGTCAGCCATCCTGGGTCAGAGTCCTCTCATGCGAAAGTCTCAATAGATTAAGGAGTGATATAAACAGGCACTTTTTCGTAGAGGTCTAACGAATCAATGCGCGGTTCTACACCAAACGGCAGCGGTGAGGGCATGGGAATGTTGTACTGCTGCATGATGAATTGCAGCGTGACACTCTCGGTATCGATGCGGACATCGTCACCCGCTGCGCGCAATGCCAGGCTGAGATTGGCTTTTTGCAGGATCAGGTAATTCAACGTAACAGCATCCTGCGGTGAAACCACCAGTGTCACCGCCTTTGGCATCACAACCTTTTCTGCGACCGGCTCTTCACCTGTGGTTTGCGGTTGGGCCACCACGCTATCTTCGATGGGTGCGGCAGGGACAGCCTCCTCATCCTCGATCGGGTACTGCCCGACCCACAGCACGATGGCATCCTGGATAATGGTCTGACTGACCAGGCGCGGCCGCTGTTCTTCTGAAGGGATCAAATATACATTCAACGGATTGCCGCTCAATGTACCAATGTCCTCAATCACCCCCGTTGTGCCCAGATAGGGCATCAAACCAGAGGGAGCATCGATCTTGGCGGAAAGTGGAATGAAATAAGAAGGAATTTGCTCTGTACCAAATTCTTCTTCCGCAGGATCTCCGAACATGAAAGCGTCGGTTGCGGCCGGTGAATACACCGGAACAATCACGTTGGGCAGCTTGGTCTGGTATTCCTGGTCCAGATCGACAAATAGCATCGAGCCGATCACATTGACATGATCACCGGGGCGCAAGGTGTAGGCAACCGCGGACAGACCCAATTCATCATCTATCGGAATCGTAACTGCCACATAGCCTTTGGGGATCATGAAGGAAGCATATGATCCTTCGGCGGTGTCACTGATCAAACCAAAGGTCAGCGGCACACCTGCCTCAAGATCAAAGAGGGCGCGTTTGCCGATGGCATCCGCCGGGTTGGTGACAAACAGTCCTTCGATAAATTTGTTGCGCGGATAGGCTACCTTGAGCAAATGTATTTCTTCAAATACCTGCCCTCGTTTGAGCGGCTGCGTCAGCACATAAATATCTACCACAGTCGCTTCCTCGAATACATCCGGCTGAACCTCCTCTTGGGTGGGGCCATCGGTGATTTCCAACACCCCGTCGCCGAACAGTCTGTTTCGCAGCAGCAAGAAGGCTGCGATGAGACCAAATATGAGGATGAGCGCCAACAAAATCAGTGTACGCCCGCCGCTTTTCTTTTTACCTGTTGCCATAATTTGTACCTCCTGAGGGAGTATGAGAAAACAACCAGTTATTTCATTGTAATATGAGGATTTTCAAGATGTCAATCTCCCCATACTTACGGCGGTGTTAACCAAGAATATTCTCATACAAAGACACCGCCTCCATGTACTGTTATCATTGTAGTACAAAATCCAAAATGGGAGTAAAAAAACACCCCAATAAATTGGGGTGTTTTTTTTATTTTTGGTTTCGGTTCTTAAAAAACTGTTCCGTTGGGAACTTGACGGTTTAGCCGCCCAAACCTTCAACAATATTGCTGAAGATCTGCCCAATGATGGGGCCGAGGGCGGTCAGGGCAACGATAACGACGATCGCTACCAACACGAGGATCAAAGCATATTCAACGAGGCCTTGTCCTTTTTCCTGTTTTTCTTTGGCAATAAACAACATGATAATCTCCTTTTGGTATAAATGAAAAATAAAATGGGTTAGAAAAAAATTTTGTCACGCTGATACACAGCGATTTGACCGATTAGAAAGTGCCCCTTTGAAGGATTGTTGCGATATTACTATCTCACTGACTTCTATTATAGGCATTTTCTATATTTTTACAAGACCCCACCTTGACAAAAACGCAAGTTCCTTTTTAAGAGTTTCTTAACTTCATTAATGCCAAGGGTATGTTATTTTTTTACGTACAGTGTCGCCACTCCATTGCCATACACTACCTGCCAGTCAGCATGCTCACGCAGTTCACGCGCCAATGCTCTTCCTGGTTTGACAAGTGCTGCAGTAATCTGCCAGCGCGCAAACTCGTCTTTCCATTCGGTATTGGCGTTAACCACATCCCACCAGTGAAAAATGAAATCATCGCCGAACAGGTCTGCCCGCGCGTCAATATAAACAGGGATCTGGGGGGCAAACCAGCTCAGGTAGCCGCCCCAATCATACTCATTGAACAAATTACCGGCGGGCGGGGTTTCTTTCAATATCTCAATCGCCTCCACCGGAAATACCTGCGGATTTAATTGTTCTTCGATCAACGGCGGCATGGAAACGTACACCAGTTTTCCCCAGCACACCAGCGCCAACAACCCCACGATCAACAGGTTAACCGCCTTGTTTTCTTTGGGCGAAGCCGGCACTGTTGCTTTTTCAAAAAATGTCCGCCATTTTTTGTTCTGATTCGTAAGTGTAATCCTTAAATTTCCGCCCCACGCCCGCAGCCATGCCCAGCCTGTGCGTGCTATGATCGGCATCACAGCGATGGCATATACCCCGACCTGACGCCGCGCAGACAGGGCGAAATAGACAAACGCCGCCAGGGTCAACACCTCCCAGCCGCGCAATTTCTTGCCCGCCACCGCCAGAAGCACGACCATCCCGATCAAACTGAGCAAAAACGGCAGCATCATGGGGTCATTGAAATCCGGCGAATGCCATTCTGAGATGATCGCGTTGGCACGCATCCCAAAGGTGCTGACAGTGATCTCCCAGGTGCCGAACCCATACGGCGTCACCAGCGTTGCCAGAGTGCACGCCGCCAGGGCGATCACCAGATCACGCCATTGCAACCAACCCATGCTGTTTTGCGTAGTATTAAGCAGAAGACGATCAAGCAATTCTCCCGCAACCATGATACCGATCACGCCCAACCCGAGTATATAGCCGCCATGGAGATTTGCCCACAGGATCATGACAGGCGGAAGCGCGAACAGCAGCACACGCTTTTGCCGCTTGCGATACAGCAGTAGAAGGAGAATCACCAGGCACAATAACAACATAGTCACCATTTGCGGACGAGGCGTCCAGGAAGGCGCTGCTATCAGTGAAGTGAACACCACCGCCAGGGTGCGATACACAGCCGGACCGCTGAGCTGCAGCCACAGCAAGCCCATCGTCAACATTGCCAGCAGCGCCACCAGCAAGACCAATCCATGATATTGCAGCCAGGCATACATGCCATACAACCACACATCAAACAGCCACGAATGGGCCACCCAATCATTACCAGCATGTGTGTACGTGATCGGGTCTGTGCGAACAAAAGTCCTTTGCTCGACAATCTCTTTGCCCACCCGCAGCGCCCAGTACATGTCTGTATCCACCGGCGCGCGCGCACTCATGAAAAACACCAAAAGCAGCGTCAAGAAAAACAACAAACGGTCAGCGGGTTTTGAGAGCGCAAGCGCAGCGAGCATTGGTCAGGTTCCTGATTGTGATATCACTTCTCTCTATTATATACACGAGCTTGCCCGCAGGCATAGGCGAGAACAGAAAGGAATGGCGGATGTAAACAAACCATAAACTGTTGACACAAAAAAGGTTAATTTATTCTATAATAAGACAATGACGATTCACCTTTTCCGGATGGAAATACATTAAGGAGATAACATGAGTGAGTTTTTCAATACCGTGCAATCAGACAGCAACTTCCTGCAAAAGATTGCCAGCAAAATACCCGGTTTTCAGGGCTATGTGGAATCAACCCAGCGCCGCGCTTCAGACAAGCTGTTGCGCGATGAGATCGCCCGTCAATTCTCACAAATAGAAGCGCGCGTTTCTGCCGTGCAGACCGAAGCCATCAGCATGGGTGCCATTGAGCTGCTCGACACGCTGGAACGTTCCGCCATCAAGTTGCGTACTTTCGCGGACCGTATCCGCGGCGCAAGTTACGGCTATTCCGCCCTGTTCGCCCCGGTGAAGATCAAAGCAGAAGATCTCGCCAAGATGTACGCCTATGACCTGGCCCTGTTAACCATGACCGATGACCTCAATGCAGCCGTTGACAATGTCGAACGGTCGCTGGGCACTGACGGTATTGACGCCGCCATCCGCCATCTGGTACGACTCAGCCAGGAGGCCATT
>DSBE01000367.1 GCA_011053085.1 Chloroflexota bacterium | reverse complement strand
CCTGATCCAAGCATCATTATACTGGAATCATGGGAAAGTTATGTATGGCAAAGATGAATCGGCGTGATTTTTTGAAGATTGGTTTGCTGGGGCTGGCTGGCGCTGCCTTTGTGCCATTTTCCAACCAGGGGGATGAGTATCTTGAGAAGAACCTGGGCAGGATCACGACCACCAGCGTATCGGTGTATGCGCGTCCCGCAGACACCAGCCGAATTTTGTTTCAACGATTCCGCGATGAATTGGTGCACCTGTACGATGAGGTCATCTCCGAGGATGGACCTGGTTACAATCCGTTGTGGTACCGGGTGTGGGCGGCTATATACATAGCGCCCATGTGCAACCGGTGAAAGTCTGTTTTCATCCGGTGCTGACCAGCATCCCTGAAAAAGGCCAACTGGTTGAAGTGACTGTGCCGTATTCACAAAGCATGTTTTTTAATGAGCGGCAAGAAACCTGGCACAATGTTTATCGTCTCTATTACGGTTCGAATCATTGGGTGATCGATGTGGAAGAGGGGCCGGATGGAGAAGCCTGGTATCGCATCCAGGATGACCTGACCAAAGATGAGTATCATGCACCTGCCAAGCATCTGCGGCCGGTTATGGTGAATGAATTGCAGCCGATTTCAGCGGACATGTCACTGGAAGACAAGCGTTTGGAGGTTTCCATCGCTCATCAGCAGGTGACTGCGTATGAGCAAGGGGAAATCATCAGGCAAATGAAGGTGTCAACTGGCTTGATCAAATCTACTCCGCCAGGTGAGATTCCGACAGCCACGCCCAGGGGTGAATTCCGCATTACATCGAAAATGCCGTCCAAACACATGGGTGGCGGCACTCTGACCGATGATCTTGAGGCGTATGTCCTGCCAGGTGTTCCCTGGGTTTCATTTTTTGAGTTGGAGACCGGTGTGGCGTTTCATGGCACCTACTGGCACCAGAATTATGGCATCACCATGAGCAGCGGTTGTGTCAATATGCGCAATGAAGATGCCAAATGGTTGTATCTCTGGTCGCTGCCAGAAGTCAATGACGAGAATTGGCATCACAAAGGGTTTGGTACAAAAGTAGTGGTGTATTAATCGCGGTCAAACAAGAATTGCACCAATACCTGGTTGGCGACGAAGAATAGTTTCGGCGGCAGTCGGAGAGAGCGTGATGATTCATCCCAGATCAATTGCTGTTTTACCAGTAATTGCCTGATGATATCTCCATAATAAGCGTCCCAATCATTGCCAAAGCGCCTGGTAAATTCATCACGGTTGACCCCGCGCTGTAATAACCTTAGCCCGAGGATCATGTGTTCTTCGATCTGGCTCAGATGATCTCGCACATGGTTCTCGGTGCAGGCAGGTCCGGCGGGAAAAGAGAGGGCTTCGGTCTCATGGCAACGGCGTATGTATCGGGCGGGCAGCGGCTCGTTGATGGTTCGAGTTTCTTCGACCAGGCCATGCGCGCCTGCCCCGAAGCCGAAATAGGGTTGGTTCAACCAGTATTGCAGGTTGTGGCGGCAGGTGTAATCCGTTTGTTCATCAGCCTTTGCCCAGTTTGATACCTCATAATGAATGAATCCATTGGTTGACAGCATTTGGGCTGCCATGTCTATCATAGCTGCAGCGGTGTCATCCTCCGGTGTTGCGAACTCTCCATCCTCTACCTGCCGGTGGAGCAGTGTGCCTTCTTCGAGTGACAAGGCATACAGAGATAGATGGGTGGGCTGCAATGATAAAGCGGCGTCGAGTGATTTCTGCCAATCTTTGAGGGTTTGGCCGGGCAGGTTGAAAATCAGATCGAGGTTGAGGTTGGTAAAGCCGGCCTGCCGTGCGCTGTCAACACTGCGTTGGGTGGCATGGTGATTATGAAGCCGGCCTAACAGCGCCAATTCGTGCGGTAAAGCTGACTGCATGCCGATGGAGAGGCGGTTGATGCCCAATCGGTGATATTCCATTAATTTATCGAGGGTTAATGAATCAGGGTTGGCTTCCAGGGTGTATTCGTGATCGTTTTGTAAAGTAAAACAACGGTCAATGGTTGAAATAATGGTTGTACACTGTTCTGGAGAGAGCAGAGAAGGGGTTCCCCCCCCCAGAAAGATGGTGTGAACGGGATATTTTCGGCTGGTACACGATGTAACCTTGACGATTTCCTGACAAAGCGCATCTATGTAGACCGGCAGCAGTGATGTGATGCCTGCGTATGTGTTAAAATCGCAATAAGAACAGCGCTTGCTGCAAAATGGAATATGCAGGTAAAGGCTGTGATTCATCTGCCCAGAAGTTTGATCTGAAATCATCATGGTATAATTTTATCTTGCTTTTGATGGGCACCCAACTATTTAACGAGAGGTTATTGCACGAAAAACCAACCAATGACAACACAAGAAAATAATCGTAAAACGTGCCCGACCTGTGGTACCCGGTTGGAACTGGATGCGCCGCGATGTACTGTGTGCGGACGCGTTTTCCATAGCGAACAAGAAACCGCAGCCAAAAAGAAGCAGAAAAGCAGTGCAACTTCAAGCGATGTGCGCGCCGCACGTATGCCAGAGGTGACCTTGAGCCTGCCGGTGGCAATCGCGTTGGTGTTGCTGGTCTTTCTTGTGGGTGCAGGAATGCTTTATTTGTTGTTGAGAGAGCAAGATGTTATCGTGGAACCAACGGTTACGGTGACTCCTTCGATGACAATGACCATCACACTGACACCGACTACCACCATGACGCCAACGATTGAGCCGACCTGGACACCTCTGCCGCCTGTTGAATATACAGTACAGAGCCTCGATACCTGTACTTCTATTGCGATCCTCTTTGGTGTGTCTGTGCAATCTATTGTGTTAGAAAATAATCTGTCAGCACAATGCACCAACCTTGTGGTTGGACAAACCCTTTTAATCCCGCAACCAACACCCACCGGCACACCAATGCCGACCAGCACCTTAAGTCCGGCAGAAGCAACACTGGCCGCCTGTCAGACGGTCAGCTATACGGTTGTATCAGGCGACACCCTCAGCACCATAGCCAGTAATTACAATGTGTCCATGGAATCGATCAAAGAGTTCAATGGTTTGACTTCTGATGTGGTATTCCAGGGCCGCGTGTTGGAAATTCCGTTGTGTGAACGACTGCCAGCAGCCAATGTTACGGCCACACCCACAGTACCACCGCCTTATTATGCCCCGCAGCTGCTGCTGCCGAGAGATGGTGCGGCGTTCATGCGCATGACGGACACCATCACCTTGCAATGGGAGAGCGTCGGTGCCTTGCGTACCGGAGAAGCTTATGCGATCACGATCGTGGATGTAACCGCCGCTGATGGCACACGTGTGACCAATTACGTGAGTGACACCAAATTCATCGTTCCCGCCAGGCTGCGGCCCACAGAGAACATTCCTCATATTTTCCGTTGGTGGGTGGTTCCGGTGAGACAATCGGGTTCAACTGAACTGGGTGAACCAGTCTACGAGCCTGCTGGTGAGATCAGCCAATCATTCGTCTTCAGCTGGTGGGGCGTAGGCGAATAAATAAAAACCAAAAACTTACAGGCTGTTCACGCAATTATTGGTGGACAGCCTTTTTTGTTTCTCCCGTTGTCATTATAATGAGGGAGAAATTCGAAGGAGGCAGAGATGAGACCGGTTGCGATGATTACTGGCGGCACGAGAGGTATCGGTTTAGGGATTGCCCAATCGCTGGCAGCAGCGGGGTATGACTTGCTGTTATGCGGCAGGCGGGCGGAGACCGAGGTGGAAAATACTCTTGCCGATTTGCGTAGATACAACGTCAGCGTCAAGTATGTGCAGGCAGATATCTCTCAGACAGATGATCGCCATTCTCTGGTTGAAGCAGGCAAGTCAACCTATCAGAGGCTGAATGTGTTGGTAAACAATGCCGGCGTTGCGCCGCGGGAAAGGACCGATATATTAGCCCTTAAGGAAGATGATTTTGGCCAGATGTTGCAGGTCAATTTACAGGGTGGCTTCTTTTTGACGCAACTGGCGGCGCAATGGATGATCGAAAAACGTCAGGTAGACGCTGGTTTTCATGGGAAGGTCATCAATATCTCATCTATCTCAGCCAGTGTGGCATCCGTCAACCGGGCGGCTTATTGTATCGCCAAAGCTGGTGTCAGTATGGCCACGCGGTTGTGGGCAGTGCGGTTGGCGGAGTTCGGGATCGATGTTTATGAGGTGCGTCCCGGCATCATCAAAACCGACATGACCGCGGCTGTCCAGGAAAAATATGACCGACTGATCGCGGATGGATTATTGTTGGAAGATCGTTGGGGAACGCCGGAAGACGTCGGCAAGGCGGTATGTGCTCTGGCAACCGGCCAACTACCCTATGCCACCGGCCAGGTATTGGTGCTGGATGGCGGTTTGACCCTGCCAAGGTTGTGATATGAAACCAAAGACAACGAGAGCAACGGTATTGGTGATTGGCAGCGGCGCTGCCGGTTTGAATGCCGCTCTGCAACTGCATCGGCAGGG
>DSBE01000281.1 GCA_011053085.1 Chloroflexota bacterium | reverse complement strand
GGAGATGAAAAAATCTTGAATCTGCAATAGTCGCAAAACTCTTTCTGCGTGGGCGCGAGAGGCATTGGTAAATATGTGCTTTTCATGGGGCAATTTGCTAAACATAGCATAGATCTCAGGGTCATAGGCGACCATGGGACTCACGTCAAAATCATGCACATATTCAAGGTAATGGGCAGGATCTATGTGATGATGAATAACCAGCCCCCGCATGGTTGTGCCGTATTTTCTGAAATAGGTTTTTCTGACATCCGAGGCGTGCTGTGCTGGAATGTGGCAATAGGTCTGCATGTATTGGTGAATTCGATGTGATATCTGTTCCCAGATGCCGTTGCCAGGCTTATAGAGCGTGTCATCGAGGTCAAAAAGAAGAGTTGTAAAGGTCATTGTTTCAGAGCGTTTCAACGGTGTTTTTTGGGCAGGACACGAAAAGGGGGGGCTGATATCTCGAAGATATCACACAATCTGCCATCCAACATACGGCTGCGGATGCGCGGATCGATGGCGTCCAATGCTTGCGCCGAGGTGATGATGGTGGGGAGTTGGGCATTGTAGCGGTAGTTCAGAATTTGATATAGTTTTTCCTTGGCCCAGGGGGTTGCGCTCTGCGTGCCCAAATCGTCTAAAATCAGCAGTTTGGCATTTTTGATCTGTTCGAACAATTTGTCATAACGGATGTTGCTGTCGGGGTTGAAGGTGGCGCGCAGATGGTCGAGGAGATCGGGCACCAGCACGAACATGGGATTATCGCCCAATTCATTGCGCTGGTTGGCAATGGCTGCCGCCAGGTGGGTCTTTCCAGTGCCGTAATCACCCAACATAACTAGCCATCCACTGGGATTTTTCGCATATTTTTTGGCGAATATAAGCAGGTTTTTGAGATTTCTTTTTTGTTCCGTGGTGAGTGCTTCCGTTTCGCGAAGGCTGAAGGTTTCAAAGCGCTGATTGTTATGGATGTGCAGACTCGATAACTGGATCTGATTGGCTGTGTCGGTGAACGGTGAGCGATAATCAGGGGCCTGGATCTGCACGTGATTAACCAGGTCACGGTCCTCAAGCCGGGAACGTACGCGCCCATCCATGTCGTCAAGCGTCTGGTTGGTTGTTAACACTGTGGGGAGTTGTTCTGCGTAGCGGTAATTCAGAATTTGGAACAATTTCTCACGTGCCCAGTCAGTGGCATTCTGCGTGCCGAGATCATCCAGCACCAGCAAGGGGATGGTGCGGATTTTTTCAAACCTGTCTTCGAAAGATTCTTCTGAACGGCCATAACTGAAACGCAGCCAATCCAACAAATCTGGCACTGTTGTAAACAAGGTGGGAGTACCGCAACTGATGGCATCGTTGGCGATGGCTGCTGCCAGGTGGGTTTTTCCACACCCATAGACACCCATCAAAAGGAGCCACTTATTGAGGTTTCTGGCGAAAAGAATGGCCTGATTGAGGGCGAACTGCAATGATTGCATCTGATCTTCGCGCAGTCCAGCCCGGCCTTTGGGGTTGAAATTGTCAAATGTTTTTTCGCGGTATGCCTGAAGATTGCTTAAAACCAGTAAACTCTCCTGTTTTTCAGCACGGAATTTGTGGACAGAACATTCACAAACATAGACATCGCCAAAGCGAGGGTCACTCTCTGGCACGTTGAAATATAGCACGCCGCTACCATGGCATAATGGACAGATGGGCATGCCATCTGCTGGTTCAGCCGGGTCAACGTTGGATGAAATCGTCGAATTTCCCTTTGGCAGGTTTTCGTTTATTTGGCTGAGAATCTCGTCCAGGTTGGTCATGTTTTCCTTCTTTCTGCCAGGAACGCAATATGGTGTCGATATAGCGCCAGCTGCGGGCGTTGTTCTGCACAGCGATGTGAATGGCATCTTTGATCCACGCCTGCGGATGCTCTTCCTGGGCGGCAGCCAGGTCCTCTGCCAATAGTGGTGTTAATGGTCCAATATTTTCCTCGTACAGTTGGAAGATGTTTTTTTCATCTGATGGCGGTTTGGCAGATTGATGATCGGTCGGCAAAGGGCGCCATTTGCCTGCCCGCAACGCTTCCAACGCCTGTCGGCCTTTGTCGTCATTCAGGAACAGCAGTGGTTCGTTCATGATGGCTTTTTCATAACACTGCAACAAAAGTCTTGCTTCAATCATGTTGTTCAGTGTTGTTTGGAAAGGGAGGTTTGTATCACATTCACCCAGCCATTGCCGAAGTTGGGTAGAATTTTCCAACTGGCCAACAGTAAGGTAGAAGCGGTTGCCTTCGTGACGGCTCTCCTGCAACAAAATGTACAGCATCACTTTGATCTCATCAGCATCTTGCAACTTTGGCAAGAAGGCATCAAGAGATGACGTAAAAAGTGATATGTTTCCGTCGATGAGGCTCATTACCGCTCCAGTGATCCTAACTGGTAATCTTCGAAACTGGCGGAGGACGGCCTGAAATTCAGTTTTATACCCTGGGTGTGGGTGGGGCCGTTGCGGTTTTTTGATATGATCAATTCAGCCATTTCCGGCATATTCTCTTTGCCTTCTTTGTCATCCTGGCGGTGGATGAACATAACAATGTCCGCGTCCTGCTCCAATGAACCAGATTCTCGCAAGTCAGAGAGGATCGGCCGGCGGCCTTCACGCTGCTCGACTGCTCGCGACAATTGCGCCGCAGCCAGAACCGGGACGCCAATCTCCTTCGCCAGCATTTTCAGTGATCTTGAGATATAACTGACTTCCTGTACACGGTTTTCATTGCGGTGACCGCTGCTCATGAGCTGTAGGTAATCGACGATGATCAAGTCAATGCCTTGTTCAGCGTCTAAGCGGCGGCACTTAGCAAGCAGTTGCAGGGGCGTAATGGCGGGGGTATCGTCCAGATATAAACGCGCTCCGGTCATGTCGTTGATGACAAATATCAGCCGTTCCCAGTCATCGTCATCCAGGCGGCCATTGCGGATATTTTTCATGTCGATACCGGTTGCCTGCGCCAATAGGCGCTGTGCCAATTGTTCATTTGCCATTTCCAATGAAAAATAGGCAACATTTTTCTTGTGGATGAGAGCAGCGTTTTTGGCTGCAGTCAGCAGGAAACCGGTTTTGCCCATGCCGGGACGGCCGGCAACAATCAATAGATCTGATTTCTGTAAGCCGCCCAGGAATTTGTCGAGCATGTTGAGCCCGGTAGGTACACCGGTGACATCAGCATCACGCGTTGAAAGCTCGTTGATTTGTTTGTATACATCTCCGAGGATGCGTCCCAGGGGGGCAAGGTCGCGCTTGGTTCGATTCTCGCTCAGATTGAATACTGATTTTTCTGCTTCGTCGAGAATTTGAACGATTTCCTTTTCTTCATCAAAAGCCAGTTTGGCTAACAAATTGGCTGTGTTGATCATGCGGCGGCGAATGGCATTGTTATGGACGATGACGGCGTAATGGGCAGCATTCATCGTGGTGGTGGTGTTGTTGACGAGTTCTGTCAGGTAGGCAAGTCCGCCGATTTCGCTGAAGACTTTGTTGCGCTCCAGATAATCACTTATGGTGACAATATCAGGATCTATTTTCTGTTCTAAAAGGTACTCAAAGGCTTCCCAGATCATTCCGTTGCGACGGATATAGAAATCCTCGGGTTTGAGAAATGCAATCAATTCGTTAAATAAGGTGGGATCCAACAACATAGAACCGATGACTGCTTCTTCTGCCATACGGTTGTGGGGCGGCCCCACCATGGAACGATCCATGTTTTCTTCTGGTTGATCGAATTCTTCCATCACATCAGGGATCATGTCACTCATGGGTTAACCTCTAATTGTTGCTGGAAGAGTCATCAGAATCATCGTCGTCAGTATCTTCTTCATCCGTCAATCTTTCTAAAAAATCTTCAAAAATTGACAAACGTTCTTCGTCCTGAGGTTCAAAGGTCAAACCTTCATTGTCATCATCTGTTGTTTCATGGTGAACATTCTCTTCAGGCAGAATTCCAGCCTGTTGCATGATTTCATCACTGACGAAGATTCGTGTTTTCTTACGAGCGCTGAGCGCCAGGGCATCTGATGGGCGGCAATCAATACGGCGTTCCTCGCCTGATTCAGCATCTTTCACAACCAGGTCTGCAAAGAAAACATCCTGCTGCATAAATTTGATCTCGATGTGTGAAAATTGGAATCCCAAGGATTGAATGACTGAAAGCATCAAATCGTGTGTTTGCGGGCGCGATATCTCAATGTTCTGCAGACCGATGGTAATTGATTCGGCTTCGAAAGGACCAATCCAAATGGGCAGATACCATTCGCGTTTGACGTCTTTCAAGATCACAATCCGCTGCTGGTTGGTCAGGCTTACCCGTATGCTGTCTATCATCACTTCGATCATCATATGAATCCTTCAAAAACTGTAAAGATAGGTTCCCCAAAAAGTGTGCTTGTTAATGATACCGCATTTCATTGTATCTTATCCCGGATTTCTTTGCTGTTTTTAAATGATTAATGAAATTCTTGCCCCCGTAATAATATTGTAGGGTGATTTCTTTAAGTTTTCGTGTATAATGCTTAAGAATAGAGATTCTTAAAAAG
>DSBE01000222.1 GCA_011053085.1 Chloroflexota bacterium | reverse complement strand
GGGTTAAGGTTAGGGTCGGGGTCGGGGCAGGCGTCTCTTCCACCGGTTCCGGGTTGATCTCCACAATCGTAGCGACACCTTCGTCCGGCACATCGATCTGCAGCACCGAAGAACGTTCCGCCGGCAGGCTGATCACGCGGATCTCTATGAATCCGGCGGAGCGAATAGGCAGCATGACGCGCGCCATGCCATCATCCGTCACCGTATCCATGACCTGGGTCAGCTGGGTAGCATCCGACAGGTTGGCGATCTGGAATTGCACCCGTGTGCCGTCAGCCACCTGATGTCCATTGTGGTCAACGATCGGGCCAGCCAGCAATGGGATGTCATCGCCCACACGGAATTCCACAGGCAACATCGGTGTCACAGTCAGTTCTGGGACAGGGGTCAGCTCGGGGTCATCCAACCCCGGGATTTCCACATCCAATTCGCCCTCTGCTATCATCTCCGCAAGAAAAACATCATCCACCATCAAGGGGATCACCTGGGTGGGATCAGGCAGGGTTGCCTCCAGCACTTCGTAGCCAACCGCAGGCATTGAGGCCGGCAGCGCCCCGCCCGTACTGATATCCTGGAACAGAATGCGCGCCGCCACATCGATGAAATTCTGTCCTTTGCTATACAGGGCATAATAGGCAGTGAATTTTGAGATCTCGGTGGCATCAAACAGGGAAGGCGCCCCAAATGAAAATACCACCACCTGTTTGTCATTCAACAGATCTGGCCGTTCAACCAGCAGCTGCTTCAGGGCAGTGGCGTTGGCGCGGTCTGCGCTGTCTTCCAGTTGGGCAAACACCACCCACTCCGCCAGCAGCAGTTCAGTATAGACGGGATGCTCCTGTTCACGCAATGTATCATCCAGATAATTTTTCAGGTCAGCGTAGGAAAAATAAGACAAATGGGTGGCAGAAATTTGTCCGCTGGCTTGCGGGCCATACAGGGTCAGAATCACATTCATCAAATTACGATCACTGAAATCAGTCACAGTCTCACAGCGTGTACACTGCCGGGCAGAAGACACATCCGTGATGAAAACCATGCGTTCGCGCAAACCAGGCGGGTTAGGCAGCAGCACCTCCAGCGACTCCGCACCGGGACTCACCAGGGTTACGCTATCGCGGGCGATAGCGAACAGAAAATCTTGGTTTTCCGCGAATACAGCCAGGTCTTCCGGCAACGGGTGGACCGTTGACAGATCGAACTGGTCATAAATGGCCAATTTTTTGTTCAATATCTTCAATACCGCATCATCCACCAGCGTTGCGAACACCGGATCTTCGCGGTACTTATCGGCAAAGAAGCCCATCACATCGATCAGCGCCAGATAACCGGCTTCATCTTCTGGAGTCACCAGGCCATCTACCATCAGCAGGTGATTGCCAGCGGTCAGGGCTGAGAGAAATACCTGGCGCGCGTCAAAAGACTGGTTGGAGGGATCGAAGAACAGACGCACCGCCTGGCTGGCAAGATTATCACTGACCACCAACCCGCCCTGTGCTTCCCAGGTCGCCAGAGACGGTTCCTGAAACAACTTCTGCAAGGCGTTAGGATCCAATGAAACTGGCTTGGTGGTGGTGCGGATGGTGCCCTGCAGCGCTTCATAACGTATATGTGATACCAGCACGCCATCCGCCTGCGGCAGGTCACTGTCTGCTGCCCCGGTAACGGCGAAAAACGGCCGCAATTCGGTCCTGTGCAGCGAGTCAATCGGTTTCAGTACGGTGGCCACCTCGCTGTCCGGTGCGCGGTCGGCGCGACCCGCCCCGGGGAAGTGCCTGGCAACCACCAGCATATCGCCCTGGCTGCCTGTTTTCACCCCGCGGATGTATTCCTGCCCCATCAGCGCCACCCAGTTGGCATCGCCGCCGAAACTGTTGGCGGCCTGCCATTGCTCCACAGAATCGATCACATCCAGCGAAGGACCCAACAGCAGGTTGAAGCCCAAAGCCGACAATTCCTTGCCCAACCGTTCGCCCACCTGGTAGGCATATTGCGGGTTCCACGTGGCGCCGATGGTCATCTGGTTGGGCAGCTGGGTGATGCCGGTGATGATCTGGTCTGTGCCAGAACCATTGCCGGGTTGTTGAATGCCGATCAAGAGGGGCAGATAGGTTGCGCTGCCATCTGCTTCTTCTGGGTTGGCGGCTTCCCAGGCGATTGCTTGCAAATCCGCCACAAAAGTCTGGTACGTGGCAAGTGCATCTTCGCCCGGCCCGAAATTGTTGTTCGCCAGCGAAAGCGTCACGCCCCCCAGATGATAATCACGGATCAGGCGCGTGATCTGGGCACTATCCGATAGGTCAGTGCCATAAAAACCGATCAGAAACAGCTGCCCGATCTTCTCTTCCACCGTCATCTGCGCCAGCAGGGTTTCCGCCTGCGTCAATGGCGCCGCTGAATAGGCAGCCGAGATCGGCTGAACAGCCTTGCGGGGCGCAAAGGTCAACCCCAACAAGCCAATCAGCATGATCAGCGACAACAAACGACGGTAAATGGCCATGAAATACTTCTTCTCCAGGGGCAAATCAGGCAAAATCAAGCGCCGGATTCAATTTTATTATACTATGCACCGCCCAAAGCGGGCTAACTCCCACTATAAGCAAGCCGCCTGCATTGTACCATGGAGAATTTTCCGTGAAGTTATGTCTTTTCTAAGGGAACTATCAGGTAAACGGCGAAAACAAACCAAGCCGGGTTTCTCTCTTTTGAAATCCGGTTTGTGCCTTGAATGCCTTTTCTGCGCCCAACAAAAAACTGGGTTTCAAAGAATAGAAACCCAGTTTTGAACTGCTAATCAGCCACGGGCGCAGAGAACCACAGCACCAGCCCATCGGGGTCCTGCGCTTTCACAATGCGGTGCCCCCAGGGGTAATTTTTGGGTTCCTCCAGGATGGTGACGCCGTGTTCCTTCAGGTGTTCATACAGCGCATCCACATCTTCCACCTGCAGGGCAACCCACGCGCCCTGCGGCGGTGCGTATTCCACCCCCGCCAGGCCGCCCAGCACTTCGATCATGCCGCCGCCGGCCACATAGATGGTGCCGCAGTCATTCGGCCCGAAGTCCCAGCCATGGTCAACGGGCAGTTGCAGCACCTCACCATAGAAGGCGGTCGCTTTCTGGTAATCTTTGCTAACGAACATAATACGGAATTCTCCGCCGGGTACGATCATGATAGTCTCCTTCTCATAGGGTAAGTTTTGTTGAATTATATCAGGTAGGCTTGCCTTCCTGCGTAAAGTTCGCCATAGCGATCCGCATCGAAGGATCCGTGTGACCTTTCGGCATGTCTCTCCTATGCAAAACCAGCAGGAACAATTTGTGAGAAGTTGTGAATTGGATAAGGCAAAATAAACCACTGATGGAGTAGCGGCGGTGAATTCACCGCCGCTACATTGAATGTTATTGGTTGCCATCGATGAAGCAGAGTGACCTTGCGTTTATTGCGGTGGCACTTACCGCAAGGATTCGTTGTTGGCAAGTCACATCCGAATGGTTGCCATATATTTCTGACCCTGCGACTTAATTTGGCTCTGCCAAATCTCGCTCAGGGAAAAAGGCCAGTTAAGCGGGATAATTGCCCTCTTTGCGCCACACATCCATCATCAACTCGTAGCGTTCCAGCGGCATGCCGGTGTAGACGCAGTTGCTGGTCGAGAAGATATAACCACCGCCGGGCATGCCACTCTGCAGGGCATAGCGGGTGGATTCGATCACCTCTTCTTCTGTGCCGGTGTCCAGCTTGGAGCAGTCCACGTTGCCGATCAGGCACACTTTATCGCCCACCAGGCGCTTGACCTCGGCGATGTCCACCCCCGCCATCGGGTCAATGGAATGCAGCGCGTGCGGGTTGGCTTCCACCAGCTGATCAAGGATGGGCATGATATTGCCGTCGGTGTGTTTGATGACATAAAAGCCCAGCTCGCGGTAGGTTGCGATGGATTCGGTCAGGAAAGGGGTCACATATTTGCGGAAAAGGCGCGGTGAGAGGAACGGCCCGCTGTTGAAGCAGTAATCGGCGCACATGAAGAAACCATCCAGCACGCCGTGTTTCGCCAGTATCTGCGCTTTGTCAATGTGCCAATCCAAACGCCGCTGGGCTTCGTCCAGCAAGCCTTGCGGGTCATCCGCCATTTTGTATGAAAATTCCGCCATGTGTTCGCCATCCGGCAGCGAGAAAGTCGGGTCGCCGTGTGTGCCGAGGAAGTATTCATCGCCGGAAATCTCGCGGATAGCATCCAGCAGGCGCATGAAAGCATCGATATTGGGCATGGTCGGCTGTACGAAGATGGCGCTGTGCTCATAACGCCGCGCGATATCGACATACAACTGCGCCACATCTTCGATCTGCAGGCGCTGTTCTTTGGCCTCCATCTGGTCCCACTGGGCATAGTTGCGGTGTTCAGGGTGCATCTTGCCGAAGGCTTCCATGGTGAGATAAAACACCAGTTCAAAGGTCGGCACGCGCCCCGTCAGCGGCTTGCGCTCCAGCGCGGTGATCCATCGTTCTCGTTCGGTCATTCTGTTCATGTGGGTCTCCTTGGGTAAATTAAGGCAAGTATACCC
>DSBE01000225.1 GCA_011053085.1 Chloroflexota bacterium | reverse complement strand
GTGTGGTGATGAAAGCCACTGATTATTCGGTAATGCAGTAAAGGAAAGAATTCGACAAGCTTTTCAAGCTGAAGGAGGAAGAGTACCGATATTTGCAGGAAGAATACTATATCGCAAGTAGAGCCTACATCCTGAGCTTTGATTGTGGGCTGCTGGAGCGTGGAACACCACAGCACCAAGACTGTTTACCACAAGGTCAGTATTCAATTGGCGAGTGAGCAATTCATTCTTACGCAGTGGCAGGGGTGATAAACAATCGGCTTTGAACTTCTATGACCTTACTGAACATTCGGTATGGTCATTTTATTCATCGTCGATATCTAAGTAATATAATTCGTAAGCGATTCGCTTGGATAGTATTTGATATTGAAGCAATAGATCGACCAATTGTTCACCATCCATCAGCGCAACAGGGGTAGCATCGGCTCGTTCGGCTTCGCCTATTGCCCCTTTGCTGAATCCACTGGTCGTGATTATCATGCCCTGTTCATGTGCACCCAAGCTACCTCTAACTTGTTGAATAATGGGAGAACTTATATTATGCTTCCATTTTTTCGCCTGAACAGCCATTTGAGTTCGAATGACGCCTCCGACCACCAGTGTCCCCCGGACATCGATGCCGCCGTCTCCACTTAATTTTGTAACGTTGGTTTCTTCGAACCCCATTTCAGTTAAGAGGGTTCCCACCAACAATTCGAATTCCGATGGAGTAAGAGAAGATAAATGACCTAATAATTTTTTCTTAATTTGGCGATTGTGTTTATCAATCTGAAAGGCCAAACCTTCACCCATCCACTTACGCAGACCTACCATTCCATCTCCAAATTTAACAAACCTTGGAGAGTCATTTCTACTGCTTTGTCTCTTTATTTCGCTAAGAATCATTGAATATAGTGTTGCCTCTGGGGTTTGACCTTCGGTCGTTATCAGATCGAGCAATAGTATTTGTTCCATGATATCTCGGTAATGCATCGGATTTTTATCAGCTAAATTGTCCAATACATATTCGGCAGCGTCGGTGAATGATAATTTCTTGGTGTCTTCTACAGGTTCTGTGCGTACAAGTTGGTATTCATCCAATCCCCATTCACGTAGGGCAAAATAACCTGGCTCTGTACGTTGGAACCTTGAAACAGGTCCTTTTCGTTTTATGTCAACAGCAACGCGAGCGTTAATGGTTGCATCAGGTGTTTTACCTTCTGTTATCCAAAGATTTTGTTGAAGGATTCGTTTGGTTATCTCCTGATAATGCAGTGGTTCTTTTGCATTTTGAAGGACTATAAAGACTGCGTCTAATGAATTCATAACAACCCCATTGTTTTCTTTTTATTATAGATACAGCTTAGGAAAAACACCACACTATGGATAACGTGTTTCTCCTTGTCGGGACGAACGCTCCCGATTCTACTGAAAAAAAAGAGTCCGACTTGCGCCGGACTCTTTGCTTAACGAATATGGGTTTAGTTTAGGGGGTGGGCGGACTGATGGTGATCGTGCGGTAGGCGGTCCAGCGGCCAAAGTTGCGGCCATTTTTCGCGCGTACATGCCACTTGTAGTCACCAATCGCTAATTCCGGGTCGACATCCCAGGTGCAGACACCTGCTGCGCAGAATGTGGCATCACTGACCAGGGTTTGAATAATAAGATTGTCGCTCAGGTCGCGGATCTGCATCAGGTACAGGGTTGCGCCGGTGATCTGGCCCCATTGCAGGGTCGGGGAAGGATCTTCTGTGATGAAACCATTTTCCGGGCTGATCTGCCAGGTGCGCTCTAACTGAATGTAGGAGAAGGTACGGGTTTCTGACCACTCGCCCTCATCGCCGGTGTCGGTGTTGCGTGCGCGCACTTCCCAATGATAATCACCGTAGTTGCCTTCCAGGTCGAAAGGAATGCGATGTTCACAGAAGGGACCCGGGTCGCAGGCGCCGACGCCTTTATTCCAATAACCAAGCGACACCCAGGCGCTGTCATACAGTTCCACGTCATAGACAGTGGCACCTGTGACGGGATACCATTTCAAGGTCGGGCGTCCGCCGTAGATGATGGCGTCGACCCCAGGCGAACGGAGTTGAACCTGCGCGAGGGTGACATCGAAAGTGTTGTAGTCACTGAAGTCACTGTATTCTGTGCCGATCCAGGACCGCACACGCCATTTGTGGCTTTCCAGGTCTAACGGGCCGGGAAAAGTCACAGAACAGGTGGAGATGTCGCACCGTACCGCCGCATCATAGCGCGCGCTGTGAACAACGCTGTCGTCACTCACTTTTCGGATCTCGAGGGTGTAGCGGTCAGCGCCATTGGCAACATTCCAGGTGAAGGTGATGCTCTGATTTCCAACCGTTGCTGCCTCTGCCGGGCTGATCAGTGTGGGGGGAGCGAGCGTTGCCAGGCTGAGGCCGATCAATACCGGATCGTGATCAGAGGAGCGATACTGGTCGTCGACATAAAGCCCGAGAGCCTCCTGCCCAAAATTGGTGTTGTAGTCAAGAATGCGGGGTTCATCGGCATTGATGTGCCAGAAGGCAGTCCCGGTCACCTGGCTGGTCATGGTTGTGCTGGAAAGGGCATGATCGAGGTAACCACGTTCACCGTTGAAGACATACGAATATTGCGGAGCCGAACCGCCATACAGCGCTACCAGGTCTGTGAAACTGCCGGCTTTGAGTGCGTCGATCGGGTCCTCCATGGCATAGGCATTCAAATCACCGATGATGAGGAAGTCGGGGTCACCAACGCCGGTGGGGTCAGAGGCGGCCCATTGCACCAATACTTCGGCGGCTTTGGTGCGGGTCAGGTTGCAGTTGCCCTGGATTGGGTCATCATCACCGACGCCGCATTCTGAGCCCTTGGACTTCAAATGGTTGACGATGACGGTGAATGTTTCACCGCTGGCAATTTCCATAAAGGATTGGGTCAATGCCGGACGGCTTCTGGTGTCATCAAAATCGGGATCGAAACTACTATCGAGAATCGCCGTTACGCCGACTGGAGTTACCGAGGCGGGTTTATACAGCAGGCCGACTGCTATCTCATCTGTACCGATCGGAGCACCGGGGTCGATGAAAGCGTATGTGCCCGGGGCAGAAGCATCATTGAGTCCATCTACCAGATCGTCGATGGCACTGGTTTCATCACCGTAGCCATTGTTTTCAATTTCCATCAAGCCAATCACATCAGCGTCAAGCGCGGTGATGGCTGTGATGATCTTGTCGCGTTGGCGGTCGAACTCGGTTTGATTCTCAGCGCCTCGTGAGCCAAAGGTGGTGAAGTAATTCAGCACATTAAAAGCTGATACTTTGAGTGTTCCGCCAACATCTGGGGCGGTGTCTGGGCGCACGCTGGCAGCTGTGAATGTGATGTCGCCAATAGGTTGGACGCGGTAATAATTAAAGGAATAGTAGATTACTCCGGTGAGATTGGTAACCGTATCACCGATACGCAACGTTTCGCCAGTGTCACGTAAATGTTCGACGGTGGCAGGATTCTGTACGTTGGAAGCATCGTCTAAAAGAATGCGGTTCAAGGTGTTCGCAATTCTGACGACTTCAGAGTCAGGGCCTGGTTCGGCAATGTTGGTGGGGTTGCTCAACGGTTCAGTGCCAGAGAGATGGACTTCTCCATACCGTCCGAGGTTGTAGGTTTCGGTGACATACAGCGTTTCGCTGAATTCAACCAGCATACCTTCAACGGCTTCTAACGCATCGCTGGCAGCCAGTGGGAAGGCAAGTGGTGCCGCGGTGGGCAGTGTGTTGCCTGAGGAGCAGATTTCGAGATTGGTGATGGTTTTAATTTGTGTGTTGTTGAAGTATTCATCAACAGTACCGGTCAAACGAACCAGGTCACCAACATTGACATCATCCGCTGTGTGGTAAACGAACACGCCTTCTGAGCTTAGCGGATCACCATCGATATCTGTGTCTTCTTCCTGCAGGAAGAAACCGCTCAATTCTGTGCTGCCTTGATGGTCTGCCACAACAATGGCTTCAACTGTGACTGCGGTATTGATCAAAGGCGAAACATTGGTAGTACCCTGAACGGCTGAGATGAGTGTGGCAGGATTGCCGCACTCTGATCCTGCTTCTGTGGTGAAATCAAACACATAATCGGATGCCATGGCGTCAGGGGTGCCGTCTTGATCTACCACCAGGCTGGCGGTGACGGTTACTTCACAGACCTCATTCAAGGCGAAGTCAGGATCAGGATCGAGGACATAACTGCCCGGACCACCCGTTACTGCTGCGGTAACCGTGCCACTGGTGGCGCAAGAGATTGTGAACCAGCCTTCACTGACTGTGACCGGTTCACTAAAGTTAATGGTGATGTTACTGGTAAGAGCCACGCCGGTTTCGTTGTCCGCAGGTGATGTGGATGAAACTGTCGGCGGGACATCAACGACTGGTCCGGTTGAGTAGGTGCCGAGTGGGAAGGGTGTTGCAGCAGTGCTGTTGGTGGTTTCTCCATCCAGGGCATCGACACCGCTGAATGTCCAATTGCTGATGACAAAAGTGCTGCCATCCGGACCGGTGCCGTTGACGCGATATGCCCAGCCATCCAGGTAATCCCAGGC
>DSBE01000028.1 GCA_011053085.1 Chloroflexota bacterium | reverse complement strand
TTTCATCGGCTTGGGGCAACCTTTTCTGGACAATGTGGAAGCGAACGTTGCTCTGGGTATCCGTGAAATGGTGATGGGACAAAGTGGTGTTGTCACGCAGCCATTGTATTCACAACTTACCGGCGTGTTGTTCTGGTTGTTTGAGGATACCAATTTCCTCGTCAGGTTACTGCCTGCTTTTGCGGGCGGTCTTTTGGTGTTGTTTCCCTGGTTTCTTGGGAACAGCATCACCGACCGGCAGAAATTGATACTCTCCGTTGGGCTGGCGCTGGATCCTGCATTAATTGCAGCCTCGAAAACTGGCAGCAGCCTTATCATTGCAGTGTTTGCGATGGCTGCCGTGTTGCTGGCGTTTTCAAAAAAACAGCCGGTATTGTTGGGCGTGTCTTTCGCTGCCTTGCTGCTTACGGGCAGTTATTTCTTGACCGGTTTGATCATTTTGGCCGTCACGCTGCTGTGGTTGTTAAGTAAATCTGGTAAATCGGAAGCCATAAAACAGGAAGTGCTGCAATTTGGTTGGAAGAGGGCATTGATATCATTTGCAATAAGTTACGCCTTGATGGCATCGTTTGGTTTTTTGCAGCCATCTGGCATTGGAGCAGGTTTTCAGGACATCGCCAGATTGCTGGGTAATTCAGATCCCTATCGAGTGCCAGTTGGCGTCGGGGCAATAATTTTTGCTCTTGTTATCTATGAGCTATTCCCGCTGGTGGTGAATATTTTATCAATCACCGTCTACCGGCGTGAAATAACCGCGCTGCCAGCTTTTTGCCTGCGTTGGATTGTGGTGGGTTTGGTGGTGATTCTTTTGAATGCCAATCGTACAGCGCTGGACCTGGTGTGGACCAGTATTCCCTTGTGGATGGTGGCATCTTTTGGCATAGAAAAAGTGGTTTCTGGCATTGAGAAGATTCAGCCTCTCGCCGTAGCCGCGGCAAGCTTCTATCTATTGCTATTAGGGTTCGTCTTGTTCACATGGGTTGGCGCGGTGAATATCGAATTTGATCCGCAACGGTTGCTGATCCGTGTGGGATTGATTGTCGGGGGTTTGTTGTTGGTTATGATCTCTTATTGGCTCACCAGGTTTTCATGGGATATTAAGACGGCGAATCAGGGGTTGTTAATTGGGGTAGGCGGTGTGTTATTGCTATTTGGATTACTCACCCAAAGCTGGCATAGCGCCAATTGGGGCGATCAACCTCAAAATGAGCTTTGGCGCACGGGCAGTTATCCTGTCGATGCTGACAGGTTGTTGGTTTCGATCGAGGATATATCTGAGATGAATCGAGGACGGCGTCAGGGTCAGGAGGTGCTTATGTTCGCACTTGACCTGCCCTCCGTGGAATGGCATTTACGTCAGCAGAAAGTCAGTAATGTGATCAACATGTCTGGCGCGAGTGCGCCTGATATGATCCTTAGCGACATGGTGGAGCCGGAATTCTGGAGCGCTGAATATACTGGCCAAGATTTTTTACTGGGCGCCACCCCTGATTGGTCATTATTAAACTGGCGTGAATGGCAGAAATGGATTATCTTCAGAGATCTGCCTGTGTATTCACAAGAATGGGGGATTTTATGGGTGCGTACCGATCTGTTTCCGAGTGCTGTCACCAATCAATGAAGAGGAAAGTGATGCTTTGCCCATGACAGTTTCTACGATCGCCATTGATGGCCCGGCGGCTTCTGGTAAATCAACCGCGGCAGAAACGCTTGCCAGACGCCTTGGTTATCTTTATTTCGACACCGGTGTGATGTATCGGGCAGTTACCCTGGCAGCATTGCGCAGGCTTGGCGGGGTCGAATCAGAAGAAGATGTAGTTCAACTTGCCAGCAGCGTTGTCATTGATGTCCGACCACCTTCGATTGACGATGGTCGGGCTTACGATGTGGTGTTGGATAGTGACGATGTAACCTGGCAAATTCGTGCCGAAGATGTCAATCGCAGTGTGTCGGTGGTGTCGGCTTATCCCGGCGTGCGAGAATCAATGACCCGGCAGCAGCGCAGGATTGGTGAACGCGGCCACGTTGTGATGGTAGGGCGTGATATCGGTACTGTAGTCATGCCCGATGCTGAAGCGAAATTCTATATTGACGCATCCGCCGAAGTGCGGGCGCAGCGCCGTTATGATGAGATGATTGCACGTGGTGATGAGGTAAAATATCTAGACATATTAATTTCTATAATAAATCGAGATCAGATTGATTCCACCAGGGAAGTTGCTCCGTTGTGCATGGCAGAGGATGCGATCCATATTATGACGGATACAATGACTCGCGAAGAAGTTGTGGATGTGATGTTGACGTACATAACCGAAAAGGAGGCGTGATGACTGAGTTTAAATTATTATCGTGGAATGTGAATGGAATACGCGCTATTCAACGAAAAGGCGCATTTGATGAACTCATGGGCATGGACGCTGATGTCATTTGTGTGCAGGAAACGAAAGCGCAGATTGACCAATTGGATGATGCCCTGGTCAACCCGGATGGTTATCATGCTTTTTATTCTTCTGCTGAACGAAAAGGGTACAGCGGTGTGGCTTTGTTCAGCAAAAATAAGCCAAATAAAGTCGAATATGGGTTGGGAATTGACCGGTTTGATACCGAAGGACGGACTGTGATTGCCTATTATGACAAATTTGTTGTTCTGAACCACTATTATCCAAACGGTAAACAATCGAATGAACGCCTGCAATACAAGATGGATTTTTATGACGCCTGTCTTGAGTTCACCGATGCGCTGGTGAAAAAAGGACATCATGTAATCATCTGCGGGGATGTCAATACTGCTCACAAACCCATCGACCTGGCGCGGCCAGATGAAAACGAAAAAACCTCCGGTTTTTTACCGGAAGAACGAGCCTGGATTGACAAGTTCCTTTCTCATGGTTATGTAGATACATTTCGGCTGTTTCATCCTGAAGAACCAGACCAGTATACCTGGTGGAGCCTGCAAACACGTGCCCGTGAAAGGAATGTTGGCTGGCGTATCGATTATTTCTTTGTGACTGAAGGGTTTACAGAGAACGTGAAAGATGCCTTCATCCTGCCAGAGGTGATGGGTTCTGACCATTGCCCTATCGGGCTTGTCATTGAGGTCTAAATCGAAGCAGCTTGCTCTTCAGGCATGTCACGGCTGGCGATAACATCGACATCAGTGCCCAACACAGAAGGAATGATCACCTGACCGATCTTCACTGGCGCATGCACCTGTACTTCACGTAATGCCTGCAGGAGTTGCGGAATTTGCGGTTTGGGGAATGGGTCAGAGGTAGCAACCGGTACCAGCGGGTGGAGACCATCAATCACTTTGACCGTGGAGGCTACCATGCGGCGGGGGTCAAACAATTCCTGGTGCGCATAGGTAACACCACGCTTGCAGCCTGCCTCAACGCTGACAATGGTGTCTCCCTCTCGTCTGACATCCAATGTGCAGCCTTTGGGGCAGCTGACACAAATCAAGTTAATTTTTTCCATGACAATGTGATTACCTTTCTATAATGTCAACAACCAGTTCATCTGTGTGCATGATTGAGTCGTAATGTTTTTCCTGCAGGTTAATGGAGATCATTTCGCCAGGACGGGCGTACATTTCGTTTTTACGGGTGATTTCCTTTTCACCAGCACGCACCACCACGCGTACAGGAGATTCGATGGGCTGACTCACCCGTAACTGCAAGGGAATTTCATGTTCTTTCAGGTTGTCTGGATTGATCGAATGCGGAATGACATACCGGACATGGCTGCCGCCGCTGGTGGTGATTGTTCTACTCTTTTTTGCCAGCTTTCCCATTGCGTATTTGGCTGCGGCAGCACCGGCACGAAAGCCGGCCTGGGTCACCCAGTCGGCCAGATCGTAGACATGTACGACATTGCCAGCAGCAAAGATACCGGAAACGCTGGTTTGATACTCGTCATCGACGATCGGCCCGCCGATACGTGCATCTAAGCTTACGCCCGCTTTTTTGGATAATTCATTTTCGGGAATTAATCCAACAGAAAGCAACAAAGTGTCACAAGGAATGATTTCTTCTGAACCCGGGATGGGTTTGAAGTGCTCATCAACCTTGACTGACTCGATGGCTTCGACCCTGTCGTTGCCAATGATGCGGTTAACGGTGTGTTGTAGCTGCAAAGGGATATCAAAATCCAACAGACATTGGACATAGTTGCGGCTCAATCCTGACAGATAAGGCATGATCTCCAGTACCCGTTCTACGTTGGCTCCTTCAAAGGTCAGCCGGCGCGCCATAATCATGCCGATGTCGCCCGAACCAAGGATGACAAAGTTTTTGCCGGGCATGTAGCCTTCGATATTGACCCAGCGTTGTGCGGCGCCGGCTGTGTAGACACCAGCCGGGCGGCTGCCGGGCAATTGTATCTGTGCGCGAGTGCGTTCACGGCAGCCCATGGCTAATACAATGGCGCCCGCCTCCAGTTCGATGACGCCTTCGTATTTGTTGGTGGCAAACACTTTTCGCTCAGGGGTGACATCCAACACCATGGTTTCCAGCAAGAATTCTACGCCAAGTTTGCGCGCCTGTTCAATATATTTCTGCGCATAGGTTGGCCCAGGC
>DSBE01000333.1 GCA_011053085.1 Chloroflexota bacterium | reverse complement strand
GGTTGAGGCAGCGGCCTATGTGCTGCCCTCCGATAGCCTGGTGCGTTACCGCGCGGCAGGCTTAAGGCGGGGGGCGGATGGTGAGATCATTATAGGCAATCGGGTGATCGCCAAGGTCTCACGGCGTGAGGTAGCCCAAAAATTCATCAGCCCGGCGCCAGAGAAAGCCCTCACACGCCTGTTGGCAGAAGGTTTGATCAGCCCGGAACAAGCCGAACTGGCAGCCCAGGTGCCGCTGGCAGATGATTTGAGTGTGGAGGCTGATTCGGGCGGCCACACCGATAACCGGCCTTTGGTGTGCCTGCTGCCCAGCATGATCGCTTTACGCAATGAGTTGCAGGCACAATACCAGTATCAGCAGCCGGTGCGGGTTGGCATCGGCGGCGGCATCAGCACTCCCGAATCGGTACTGGCAGCCTTCCAAATGGGGGCAGCCTATGTGTTCACCGGCTCAATCAACCATGCCAGTGTCGAAGCCGCCACTTCTGCCTTTACCAAGCAGCAACTGGCGCTCGCAGCCATGACCGACGTGACCATGGCGCCCTCGGCTGACATGTTTGAAATGGGCGTAAATGTGCAGGTGTTGAAGCGCGGCACCATGTATGCCATGCGGGCACGCAAGTTGTATGAACTCTACGCCCAATTCAACAGTATTGAAGAACTGCCCAGTAAAGAGCGTGAATCACTGGAGAGACATATCTTCAAGCGCAGCCTGGATGATGTTTGGGCGGAGACACAAACTTTTTTCGAAGCGCGCGACCCTTCCCAGATTGAGAAAGCCATGCGGGATGGCCATAAGAAGATGGCTCTGGTGTTCCGCTGGTATTTGGGGTTGGCTTCGCGCTGGTCGTGCAGCGGAGAAGCCGGACGCGAAAGTGATTATCAGGTGTGGTGCGGGCCGGCGATGGGTGCCTTTAATGACTGGGTGCGCGGCAGTGAGTTGGAAGCATTGGAAAATCGCGGGGTGGTGCGCATGGCTGATGCACTATTGCTTGGTTGTGCCTATCGGTATCGCCTGCAGAACCTGCGTGCGCAGGGGATTGTGCTGGACAGTGAATTTGATGTCTACCGCCCTTAGGCAGATTCAATACTGGCATGCCTGCTGGCTGGGAGAGCTGGCGCCAGATGAAGTCCATGTTTATTCAACCAGCCTTGATTGGCCGGATGCCTCCCTTGCCTGGACTGGCAGCTGGTTGTCAGACACAGAGCAAGCCAGAGCACGCCAACTGGTTGACCCTATCAAACGCAACCGTTTCTCGGCAGCGCGCGCCAGCCTGCGATGGCTGCTGGCAAAGTACCTGGATCAACCGCCACAAGAGGTGGTTATCCAATATGAACCAGGAGGTAAACCCTATGTGCCGGGTGTGCATTTCAATGTTTCTCATTCACACGATCGGGCTTTGATCGCCATAACCAGAGCCTGCGCAGTGGGTGTAGATGTGGAGTTCATAGATCAGCATGTACCTTACTGGCAGGTGGCGGAAGTGGCGTTTACCTCGCAGGAACGAGAGGCATTGTCTGCTATCCCTGTGGGGCGACAGCGCCAGGTGTTTTATCAGATGTGGACAGGCAAAGAAGCGCTCCTGAAAGCTTATGGGGGAAAGCTTGACATTTACCTAAAGGGGGAGAGCAGCGGTGGAGAAGTGCAGGAAGTGCCACCTTACCGCATCCTCCCGCTCAGTCTGGAAGAATGCTGGGCGGGCGCTATCGCGCTGACCAATCCTCCCTCCGCGGTTAATTTGCGTTACGGAGCTCTGGTTTGATCTGCGCCGTTCATAGCGGATTTAGCTTTACTAACAATTCGCCTTTTTCAACGCGGTCACCGGGTTGGCAAAAAATATCACCCACAGCAGCAGCACAGGGGCTGTTGATCTTCATCTGCATTTTCATGGCCTCCAGCACCAGCAGGGGCTGACCCTCCTCTACTTTATCACCTTCTTTGGCCACCAATTCGATCACGACCGCGTGCATTGGGGCATGAACTTCTCCCACCTGCAGTTCTGGCGACCGGGTTTTCCCGCTGTGTCCATTGGATCGCTCGCGTTCAATGTCTACGGTGATATGATGTCCGCCGATGGTAACGTGAAATTGCTGCAAGGATTCACGTTGAATGTGGATTTCATGTTGATGGCCGTTCTGCTGGAACTGAAATAACCCCTGCTCATTCAGAGCGGTGAGCGCAGAGGGCACGACATCCGCGCCATTGACCTGGATGTGGTCGCCATTGATCTCGACCAGGTAGAATTCCTGATCAATCCACACGCGGTAACGCAGCATGATTCTGCTTGCCTTTAGCGGACCTGCTCTTGCAGAGCAGCCATGCGCCAGGGTGTGAACAATTGCGACAGACGGCTGCTGCCGTTGTCTGGCTGTGACTGGTGGTGTTGGTCATACTGCTGCAACCATTGGCACAACGCCACTGCCACCAATACGCCGTCGACCTTATCCGCCTGCGCCAGCAACTCGGGTTGATGTTTATCAAGATAATTGGTATCAAAGTTGCCCTGCAAAAAAGCCTGGCTTTGGATGATCTGGCTTAAGAAAGGCAAGGCGGTCTTGACACCGCTGATACGAAATTCATGCAGGGCGCAGCCCATACGCCGCACCGCGGCTTCACGGGTTTCACCCCACACAATCAATTTGCCCAACATGGAATCATAATCACTGGTGACCTGCAACCCGACAAATAACGCCGAATCAACCCGCACTCCAGGCCCCTGTGGTTCTGCCAAATCGCTGATCACACCGGTATCAGGCAGAAACTGGCATTCCGGGTCCTCGGCGATGATGCGGCATTCGATGGCTGAGCCGCGAACACTGATCTGTTCCTGTTTATAATTGAGTTGTCCAGTGGCGGCCAGTTGCAGCTGGGCTGTTACCAGGTCAACACCGGTGACCATTTCGGTGACCGGGTGTTCTACCTGGATGCGAGGGTTGACCTCGATGAAATAAAAATTGCCCGCCGGGTCCAGCAGGAATTCCACGGTTCCCAGGCTGTGGTAATTAAGCCATTTCCCCAGCTGCCAGGCAGCCTTATGAATGCTTTGTCGCAGGGAATTACTGAGGTTGGGGGCGGGTGCTTCCTCGATCAATTTTTGCCTTCTCCGTTGAATGGAACATTCGCGCTCGCCCAACACCAGCACCTTGCCATGGCCGTCTCCCAATATCTGTACTTCGATATGGCGGGCACCGCGCACGAGAGGTTCGATATAGACGGCGTTGTTCCCAAAGATGGCGCCTGCCTCCTGGCTGGCGGTACAGATGACCTGTTCCAGTTCCTGGAAATTATTGGCCTCACGAATGCCGCGGCCGCCGCCACCTGCCACTGCTTTGACCAACAGCGGAAATGGCAGCTCACGGCACAGATCCAGTGCCTGTGCAGTTGAACTCAGCTCAATATTGAGGCTATGCAAGACTGGCAAGCCGGCTTCTTCGGCGATCTTCCGCGCGGTCAGCTTATTGCCCATCTGCCCGATTGTCTCTGGACGGGGACCGATGAAAACCATTCCTTCGGATTCTACCGCTTGCGCAAAAGCTTCGTTCTCGGAAAGAAAACCATAACCAGGATGCACGGCGTCTGCGCCACACTGGCGTGCTGCCGCAATTATGGTGCCGATGTTCAAATACGATTCGGCAGCGTTAGCCGGGCCAATACACACAGCTTCCTGCGCAAAGCGAACATGGCGGGCATTGCAGTCAACTTCCGAATAGACTGCCACACTGGGAAAACCCAGTTCACGGCAGGCGCGCAAAATGCGTACAGCGATTTCTCCACGATTAGCTACCAATACTTTCATGAGATTCTCCTATAGGGGTATATTGCCATGCTTGCGGGCAGGCAGGCTCTGGCGTTTGTCCTGCAAGGCTTCCAACGCCGCCACCAGGGTGCTGCGGGTTTCTTCTGGTGTGATGATGTCATCGATATATCCACGGGCGGCGGCAATATATGGGTTGGCGAAGTTCTGGCGGTATTCGGCGGTCAATTCCTGCTTGCGTCGGACAGGTTCCTCATGGCCCTTGATCTCTTTGCGAAATATAATTTCAACCGCTCCTTCTGGCCCCATCACCGCAATTTCGGCGTTCATCCAGGCGAAGTTCAGGTCGCCGTCCAGATGCTTGGAGCTCATCACAATATAAGCCCCGCCATAGGCTTTGCGTAAGATCAAAGATATTTTCGGCACGGAGGCTTCGGCATAGGCATAAATCATCTTGGCACCGTGGCGGATGATACCGCCATGCTCCTGGGCGACACCGGGCAGGAATCCAGGGGTATCCACCAGTGTGATCAGGGGGATATGAAAACAATCACAAAAGCGGATGAAGCGGGCAGCCTTGTCCGCGCCATCGATATCAAGAACGCCCGCCAGGACGGCGGGTTGGTTGGCGATCAAGCCTACCGGATGTCCGTGGAGGTGGGCAAAGCCAACGATGACGTTGCGGGCGAACGCAGGCTGTATTTCCAGGAATTCGCCTTCGTCAACAATTTCTGAGATGACGGCCAACATGTCATAGGGCTGTTGTGGATCAGAAGGGATGATCTCAGATAGCTGGGGTGTGAGATGGTCAGGGTCATCCTGTGG
>DSBE01000280.1 GCA_011053085.1 Chloroflexota bacterium | reverse complement strand
GAATCACCGTCAATCCAGACCGAAAAATTAAATTGGGTAAAATAATTCTGACCGAGTTGATGGCTGTCTGTCTTTTACCACTGCTTTCGATCCTCAACCAGCATTCTTTGCCGGAAGCGCTGCAAGGCATGCACGGCGGCATCGTTGGCTGGGGGCTGGCAGAGCTGTTGTTGTACCTTCTACCGCCCTTGCTGGCTGCTCTGCTGTTGATCGCCCTGGTAGCCTTCCTTTTCTTCTCAACCACGGGCTTGCTGAAGGCAATCCTCACCTGGCTCGATCAATGGAGTGAGGATCAGGTAGAAAGCAATCAAACCGCACGCCAGTTTCCAGCTGTCAATGTGGGAACGGATCAAACCCAAACTGCTGTAGTTTCTGCACCTGCGGCAAAAACGGATATTAATGTCAAAGAAAAAGAGCAGACAGCGGTGTTTCGGCCCGGCAACCTGCCGCCGCTTGACTTATTGCTCGATGAAAGTGAATACGTCAATGATGAGCAGCACATCCGCCACACTGCCCTGCTAATTGAAAAAACCCTCGAAGAGTTCCACATCCCGGCACGCGTGGTAGGTTACCGCATCGGACCCACCGTAACCCAATATGCGATTGAACCCGGTTTCACTGAGGTGCACCGCCCCGATGGTACCATCCAACGCAAAAAAATCCGCATATCGCAGATTTCGAGCCTGTCGCAGGATCTGGCGCGCGCACTCTCAGCAGAGCGCCTGCGCATTGAAGCGCCTGTGCCCGGACATTCATTTGTCGGCATTGAAGTCGCCAATCCCAAATCAACCATCGTGCGCTTGCGCGCTATGTTGACCACAGATACCTGGCAGAAATTCAAAACCCGCCCGCTGGCGCTGACCCTCGGCCGTGATGTATCCGGCGCTGCTGTCATCGCCGACCTGGCTACCATGCCGCATCTGCTCATCGCTGGTACCACCGGCTCCGGCAAATCCATCTGTCTGCAGGCGCTTACCGCCTGTCTCATCATGAACAACAGCCCCGCAGAACTGCGTTTTGCCATGCTCGACCCCAAAATGGTGGAGTTGGTGCGCTTCAATGGCCTGCCGCACCTGATTGGCAAGGTGGAGACCGACATGGAACGTATGCTCACCGTGCTCAGGTGGGCATTGGTAGAGATGGAAAACCGATATCGCATTCTGGAAGCACAGCATGCTCGTGATATCGAAGCCTACAACCGCAAGATGAAGCGCCAGAACAAATCTGAATTGCCCAACATCGTTATTTTGATCGATGAACTGGCCGACCTGATGATGATCGCGCCTGAACAAACTGAACATAGCCTGACGCGCCTGGCGCAGAAAGCCCGCGCCACCGGTATCCATCTGATTGTCGCCACCCAGCGTCCCAGCACGGATGTCGTCACCGGTGTCATCAAAGCCAACTTCCCCGCCCGCATTGCCTTCCAGGTCGCCACCGGGGTCGATTCGCGCGTCATATTGGATGTCAGCGGTGCCGAAGACTTGCTTGGCAGCGGCGATATGCTCTATGTCGATCCGTCTGTGCGTGCGCCAATCCGTGCCCAGGGCATCTTGATCTCAGACAGCGAAATTGAAAATGTTATCGATTACTGGCATCAACTGTATGAACAAGAAGCGCCAACAGAGATGGAGAGCGAAGCCCCCTGGGAAGAAATGATCGAAGACGCAACCGACCAAAACGATGAACTGTTTGAAAAAGCTGTGCGCTTTATTCTGCGATCCGGGCGCGCCAATGCCTCTTTGCTGCAGCGCCAATTTCATATCGGTTATCCGCGCGCTGCCTCATTGATTGACCAACTGGAAGCCGAAGGTATCCTTGGGCCTTCCAATGGCGGTGGGCGCGATCGCGACATCCTCATCAGCAGGTATGAAGAATTGAATGACAATGATGAAATGGATGACAGCCATCAAACCGTTGTCGGGCAAGATACAGATGATGACTGAAAAAAAAGAGGCCATCAGCCTGACTGATCGCTCGCGTGGCTGGTCCCAGCCTATGTTGGATCTTATCGCCGATGCACTTCTGTCATTGGGCTTGAGCCCCAACGCTGCCACTGTCATAGGCTGTTTGGGCAATTTGGTTGCCGCTGTGCTAATCGCCTTGGGATACCTGACCTGGGGCGGGCTGGTTGCCATATTCTGGGTGCTGTTTGATGCTCTGGACGGCACCATGGCACGCCGCAGCAATTCGGTTTCTGCCCTGGGTGGTTTTCTCGATTCAACCCTGGACCGTATGGTGGAATTTTTCTTGTTCACCGCCCTCGGATGGTATTTCGTGCAGCAAGGACAGCCACTGGGCGTGCTGCTGACATTCATAACGTTATCTGGCTGTTTGATCACCTCCTACGCCCGCGCCAAAGCCGAAGCCATGCAATACACCTGCAAAGTCGGCATCCTCACCCGCATGGAACGTTTTTTTATCTTTATCCCCTGCCTGGTGTTCCAAATTCCGCTGATTGGCATTGCCATTTTGGCGCTGCTCTCACAGATCACCGTCCTGCAAAGGATAATCACTGTGGTGAAGCAGGCCAAACAGCAACGATGATCCACAGACAGCCATGACCTTCACCCACGTTGGTATCCAGATAGGTTTGCTGACGTTCTCCTATTATGGCTTGTTGATCGTGTTTGCCAGCTTGCTGGCGGTATGGATTACAAATAAACGTGCCAGGAAGTACCAGCAACCCGCCACGTTTATTTGGGACCTCGCCTTGTTGATGCTCATCTTCGCCATCCTCGGCGCCCGGCTTTGGTACACTGCCTTCCCGCCTCCCTCAGCGCAATCAATTGGCATTGTTGCCGGTTTTTACCGCAGCAGTCCGCTGGATTTTCTCGCTTTCTGGCAGGGCGGTTTTGCCATGCCAGGCGCATTTATCGGCGGCGCAGTTGGCTTCTTTGTGGTTATTTTGCGAAAAAAAGTGGACCTCAATCCCTGGCTGTCGATAATCGCTCCCGTCATTCCCATGTTGGTCGGCATCATTGTCTGGGGCAACTTCATCAACCAGCAGAACTACGGCCTTCCCACCAATCTGCCCTTGGCAATTGTGATTGCACCAGCCTTCCGCCTGCCGGGCTACGCGCAAGTAGACCGCTACCATCCCCTGTTCTTGTACCAATCGCTGTGGTCATGGCTGAACGTTCTCTTGTTCTTCCAACTCGAGAAAACAAAGACTGACAAGATGGTAAAGCGCTCGTCTTTTTGGTTGCTGTTGTTGGCATTGGCAGTGGGCATGTTCGGGCTTGAATTCTTGCGTTTGGATGCCGGCACTGCTTCTGTGGCAAATCGAGTTTTCTGGTTGTTTCTTGCAATTGTCTGCGCAATCATGCTGGCTTTGGGATCCCGCTCCAACAAACAACCTGCCAGATAAACAAACCCTAATGTTTACCTGGCAGCATTCACAAGGGGAATCAAGTATCATAAACAAAACCGGGTACGAAAGAATGCATTGCCGATGATTGAAGCAAAGCAATTGACCAAACATTTTGATGATTTTATCGCCGTTGATCACATCGATTTCCGTGTAAATCCGGGCGAGGTACTGGTGCTGCTGGGCCCCAATGGTGCGGGAAAGACCACCACTGTGCGCATGTTGACCTCCATCATCCGCCCGACCTTTGGTGATGCAACCATTCAAGGATATTCAGTGATCAATGATCCTGACCAGGTCAGGCGCAATGTGGGTGTACTCACAGAACATCACGGCTTATACCAGCGCATGAATGCCATCAACTATCTCGCTTTTTTCGCCCAACTCTATGGCTTGGATCATCACACTTACCAACCTCGCATTGAACAACTGCTGTCCCAATTCGGTCTCTATCAGATTCGCAACAAACGATTGGGGGAATACTCCAAGGGCATGCGCCAGAAATTAGCTCTCGCCAGAGCATTGCTGCATCATCCACCGGTATTGCTGCTGGATGAACCTACCTCCGCCATGGACCCGGCCAGTGCTCGCATGGTACGCGATGCTATCCTCCAACTGCGCAGCGAAGACCGCGCCATTGTGCTCTGCACCCATAACCTCAACGAAGCGGAAGAACTGGCCGACCACATTGCCATCATTCACAACGGAAAAATCCTCCACAATGCCACACCTGCTGAATTGAAAATGCAAATGGTGGGACAGACACAATATCTTGTGCGCTATTCCCACGCGCCCCATCAATGGGCCTATACCACCCAGCTTCCCGGTGTACAACTGACATCCCAAGATGACCACACACTGACTTTTTCGATTGAAGATCCACCACAGCAAACCCCGCTGTTACTGTCTGAACTGATCGGCCAGGGTCTATCGGTTATCGAATGTAAAGAGGTCAATCGCTCGCTTGAGCAAGCCTACCTACAGGTGGTATCTATGAACACCGAGAAGGAATCCTGACATGGCCGCATTGCACAACTCCTTCAACCATGTCAAAGCCGAAATCTGGCCAGCCTGGCTGATCACTCGCCGCGAAGTCAAAGATCAATTCCGTGACTGGCGGGTGGTATTCCCGATCGTGTTTCTGACCGCCTTCTTCCCTTACCTGATGAATTACGCTGTACGCCAGATGCTCAATTTCGTTGAGCAATATGG
>DSBE01000394.1 GCA_011053085.1 Chloroflexota bacterium | reverse complement strand
TTTTCTTGACCGCGCCACCAGAAATGTAGGTAGTTGAGCTGGCGTAAGCGCCTTTGTCGAAGGGAGTGAAATCGGTATCAGAGGAGTAAACGATGAAGTTATTGACCGGGGTGTCGAGTACCTCCGCCGCGATTTGCGCCAGGATGGTATCTGAACCGGTCCCCAGATCCGTAGCGCCTACCAATAGATTGAATGATCCATCATCGTTCATTTTCAAGGTGGCGGCTGCCATGTCAAGCCCGGCGATACCGGAGCCATGGAATACCACAGCAAAACCAATCCCTTTGCGTATCTCTCCAATCTGATTGGCGTACAGCTTGCGTTTGTTGTGGAAATCGGTGGCTTTAGCGCCGATCGCAATGGCTTCTTCATGCGCGCCGGTATTCATAGCCTGGTCAAACCCTTCGCGTCCTTCGCCCAGCTTTTTCGCCAGATGCATGGGCTCGCCGACTTTGATCACATTCGCTAATTTGAATTCCACCGGGTCGAGGCCAAGTTGTTCGGCGATCTCTTCCATGATTACTTCAACAGCGAATTGTTCCTGCATGGAACCATAACCTCGGAATGCTCCTGCGGGTGCTGTATTGGTGTAGACGGTATCGCAAATGAAACGAGAATTGGGCGGATTATAGAGGGTCAAACCCTTGAAACCACCTACCATCTGAACAGTCAGGGCATGCGAACCGTAAGCGCCAGTGTCGCCGATCAACCTTAACTCGATGGCTGTCACCAGATTGTCTTTGACACCCACCTTGTAGTGGATCTTGTGAGGATGGCGGGTGCGGGTGCTGATGAATTCTTCTTTGCGTGAATTGAACATGCGCACGGGTCTGCCGGTTGCGATGGTCAGATGGCTGCAGAGGTCTTCCAAAAGCATCTCTTGTTTTCCGCCAAAACCACCGCCAATGCGCGGCTTTATGACGCGGATTCGTTTCACCGGGAGGCCAATCAGTGGGGCGATTATGCGGCGCACGTGGAAGGGCACCTGTGTTGATGAGCGAACAACCAGTCGATCGTTTTCGTCCCAATAGGTGATGCAGGCATGCGGTTCGGTTTGGGCATGCTGCTGTTTGGGGGTCCAATAGGTGCCTTCGAACACACGATCAGCCTGTGAAAAAGCAAGATCCGGATCACCGACTTCGGCTTCAATGTGGTTGACGATGTTGCGGCTGGCATCAAAGATACCTTCCGTATCGGTTTCATCATGGATTACGGGGGCATTTTCTGCCAGCGCCTCTTCGAGATTGGTGACATGCGGCAGAACCTCGTAATCTACCTCGATCAAACGTAATGCCTGGCGGGCGATTTCGGGGGTTTCAGCGGCCACGATGGCAACACGATCACCAACATGGCGTACTTTGTTATCAAGACTGGCCTGATCATAGGGCAGCGGCTGGGGGTAGCTCTGACCGCCCGAGGCATATTTGACACGGGGCAAGTCTTTGTGGGTTAACACAGCGTACACACCTGGTAATGCTCTGGCTTTTTCTGTGCGGATATCTATAATGTGGGCATGGGCGTAAGGACTGGTAAGCACTTCGCCATACAGCATGCCTTCTATGGTGAAGTCATCGGTAAACGCGGGGCGTCCATGAACCAACTTATGTGCATCCACCTTGATTTCGGGTTGGCCGACGTGGGAGGTAGGCGGCATGTCTACGGGTGTATACACCAATGGCGGTAAAATTTCATGATCGTGGTTGCCTCGACAATAAGGGGCAGGAACGGCGATTTCGCTTTCGTCTGGTAAAGACAGATGAATCGGTTCAACTGGTTCCACTTCTTCGCCGCGCAAGATGGCTGCTGCCCGCAGAATCGCCTGAACAATGTGAACGAAACCCGTGCAGCGGCATTGTAAGCCAGCCAACGCTTCGCGTACTTCGTCTTCTGTCGGTGAGGGGTTATGGTCCAATAATGCTTTGGCAGTCATGATCATGGAAGGCGTACAATAGCCGCATTGGGCAGCGCTGCAGTCTATGAAAGCTTCGAGAATGGGATGGTTTTTATCGGCAGCAGACAATCCTTCCACCGTAAGTACTTCTTTCCCATTGAGGTTTTTGGTCAGGATCAAACAACTGCGCATCGGTTTACCATCGATCAAGACCGTACACAGCCCGCAATCGCCGGTTTCACAACCATTCTTTACGCTCATACAATGAACATTGCGCAGGGTAAAAAGAAGGGTTTCTTTGGCGGCAGGTTGGAATGTTGTGTCAACACCATTCAGTTTGACGAGGACATAATTCTGGTCAGTCATGGTTTACCTCCTCTAAGCAGGTTTGCAAGGCGCGTTCAACAGACACTTTTGCCATGGCAAGGCGATATTCGGCAGAGCCGTTGAAGTCTGAATAGCCAGGGTATGCTGCCAATGCCTCGTTGATAGGGCCCATAAGAATTCGCACATCGACCGGTAGTTGGAGGAGTGAGGTTGTGTTAAGGGTGGTAATGGCTCTCTCTTCAATTCCTATAAGGCTTATGGCAATATCTTTGACGTGCTCGTTGGTTTTTGATACCTTCGCAAAAGCGGCTACCACGGGAGTATGTGCCGGAGTGGGGCGCACATAGGAAGCAGCGGCGGCCGCATCGGTAATGTTCAACTCGATACCGCTTTCGTCGGGTAAAATCTCATAACCATACACGGTCAGGGCTGCCCGAAAAGGCAACAATCGACCGCCCGCTCGCAATGCACGTTTGAGATCGGTCTCACAGCGTATCTGCCAGGATACATGCTTTTCAAGTGAATGTCTGATTATCTCAGGACAATAGGGGTGATTGTACAGGTCGTCCAATGTACAATCAAAGGGGATAGTGGAGGAACTATGTCCATGATCTCTGGGTGAGCTTAATAACTGGATATGGGTTATTGGTTTCATGATCTCCTTCTTGGTGAATCAGTCAGGTGGTACATCCATTATACCTGTTGCTCAATCCTATTGGACGTCCAAAATCGGCGAAATTTCATGGCGCATGAGCCACCAGCATAGGCAAATAGAGGCTGTTACAGCAATCGCAGATTGCAGGAAAGCCGGCAAAAAAGCAGCCTGAGACAGGAACAAGTACACCAGCAATGCACTGCCAGCGGTCCATGAGAATACCTTGATAATGGTTTTTTTCACAGCGAAGATACCTTTGTGTTGACGATTAAGAATGAAAAGCATGATGATGGCCTGGGCTGTGAAAACAACGCTATTCGATATAGCAATGCCGATAAAACCGAACCAGTTCGATAAAACCAGTGCCAGGAGGAAATAGCTGAGGGCGTTGAGAATGGCGGCATAGAGCGGAATGATCGGTTTTTGTTTGGCATAAAAGGCGCGTGAGGCAATTTCCAACAGGGCATGGCCGACCAAACCTGCCAGATAAACCTGCGAAGCCAAAACCACCCGTTGGGTATCAGCGGGTTCATAGCCAAAGGCCAGCTCAACCAGCGGAAACAAGCCGATACTGAGCAACACAGCAATGGGAATGGTGATGGCAAACAGGGCACGCAAGGCAGCATTGATGCTTTTGATGAACTCAGGTTCTCGCCCACCCATAATGGCTGACGAAATACTGGGCAGAATGGCGATGCCAAGTGCTGTGCCGATCATGGCTTCAGGCACCTGCATGATGAACCAGCCAAGGTTTAGCGCGGTGACTGCCCCTTCACCCATGCCGGAGGCGAGGTTGTCACGGACGATGTAGAAAAGTTGTATGAAGAACATGGTAGCGATACGCGGGGCGAGGATCACCAACACCTTACGGATGGCGGCAGAGCGCAGGCGCAGCTTTGGCTCCCAATGAAAACGGTACTTTATCAGGGCTGGCACCTGGATAAGCAGGTGCAGGAGGGCGCCCAAAATGACTCCGTACACCAGACCATGGATTCCAAGGCCGAATGCTGGTAGTGTAATGCCCAGTATGGTGTAGCCTGTCGCCGGGGCGAGGATGATCACGCCGAAAATCTGGCCGATATTGTACATGGCTGGGGCAATGGCGGGAAACAGAAAATGGCGGTTGGCTTGCAAACCCGCCATAAACAGACCGGAGATTGAGAAGGTCATCACTGCCAGCAGGTTGAGGCGCATGATCTCGATACTTAATTGTTGATACTCTTGCGGAAAGCCAGGCACGACGATGTTGTTGATAAAAAAGGGGGTAACTATGAATAGAATGACAGAGATCAATCCGGTGACGATGAAGGCCAGGTTCAACACGTTGGAAAATAATTGCCACGCTTCTTTTCTACCCTGTTTGTCAAGTGTCTCGGTAAGAACGGGAATCAATGCAATTGCCAGGGCACCGCCTGATAGGAGGGCTGCCAGGAGGTCCGGAATGTTGTTGGCAGCGTTGAAGGCATCTAATTCATACGACAGTTGAAATTGCCGGGCAACGAATAACTGGCGCACAAACCCCAGGATTTTGTTGATGCCAAAGAAAAAGGCGATGATCAATGATGATTTGGCAACGAGTTTCATTGTGTAAACTCCTTATAGAGGGGATACAGGCCGGCGCAGCAGGCGAATCGTATACTTGGTTTATTATAATGGGGTGATACAGGTTGTTTGTCAAACTTATATAAAATCAGGGAAGTGAAGGTGAGTTAATGATGGATCGCATGGAAGCATTTAACC
>DSBE01000106.1 GCA_011053085.1 Chloroflexota bacterium | reverse complement strand
TGCTTTGCTGAACAATTGCCACGGCAGTAACGCTGTATAGGTGAAGATCGGATAGGGCACCCCATCAGAAGGCACTTCTGCCAGGTTGCCAAAAAAGATCGTGAAGACAATCATCGTCATCACTGGTTGCAGGATCGCCCAGGCTGCCCCCAGCAAGGTTTGCTTGTAACGCACTTTGATGTCACGCCAGATCATGAAAAAGACCAATTCGCGATAAATCCACAAATCGCGCAAATTGAGGGCAGAAAAACCCTTTGGCGGTTTCAACATAATCACTGGCAAAGGTGTCGATTCAGTCATCGATCAGGGAACCTCCGTGGTTGCATCTTGCAAAAAAATCTTCAGGTGATCGATCACCACCAAGGGCGCATGTGAACCCTCAGGAGCGATCTCAATGCCATGTTCCAGACAGGTCAAACGGCAGATATCACGAATGTCTTCCGCACCGCCTGCCAGTTGAATCGCAGATATGCCATGATCAATCAGTTTCTGCGCCACAGCCGTCATCCGTTTGCGGATCAAGCGATAAAGATCCATCGACGTTTTAACATAGTCAACGGTTAACTTCGCCCGCAGGGCAATGCCTTCAGGGGTGATAATGTAGCGCAACTTGCGCCTGCCTGCCCGTGTGGCTTTGATATACCCCTTCTCGATCATACGTTTCAGGTGCCAGTTGACAGTACCAATCGCCACCCCCATCCTGTCTGCCAGGGTTGCCTGGGTGGTGTTTGGGTCTTCCTCGATCTGCTCAAGCAGTTCTAAATAGCGTTCTTGGGACGAAAATGCGTTCATAGTGGTCAATTTTCAATGGTTGAATTATAAAATAGACCACCGGATTGGTCAACCTACGCTATTCATACACCACTCAGCGCCAATGATCGAACTCTCCTTGTTCAGTTTGCATGATTTCTTCACCCTTGCGGCGTGAAAAGAAGCGCCGGATGGGCGTCAAATGCAGTTCCAACCTCTGTTCATCCGCCCAATGCGTCAATTGCAGCCATTCTTTCAGCCCCAAAAGCATATCCCTCCCGTTATCCACATCAAAACGATAGGTCAACAGATAAGGGTTGCCATGTTGCTCATCAGATAGATAAGCAATCATCGGTTCAATCGCAGCGCGAACTGCGGCTGTGTCAGGGGTTTCATGCAGGTGCTCAATCGGCGTCACAGGCAAGTGTAGATTGACCCTGAAAATCTTCAAGATACCCGGCCTGTGCAGCAGCAACGCCAGGGCCTGGTCATGCTTGATACGCTGTTCAGGAGGAATTTCCACCACCTCTCTTGCTTCATTGACTGCTTCTACCCGCAATTCAAAGCTCTCCGATGCCACATCATACATCTGAGCCAGCATCTCTTCCGGCAGCAATCCATACACCTGGCCCATCACCTGTTCGGAAAATTCATGGTACACCACACGCGGGTCTTCTCCATCAGGAACCTTACAGGCAGGGATGGGTTTGCCAACCACCATCCGCAGTACAGGGCGTTTGAAGGCAAAGATCGCATTGAGCGCTCCGTGTGTGCCGACCATGCCGATTGGAACCACCGGCGCACCGGAACGATGGCTCAAGAAAGCAACCCCGCTTTTGGGTTTCATCGTGCCCGGATTCCATAATCCGCCTTCCGGGAAAATCGCCAGATACGCGCCTTGCGCCAACACCGCCAGTGAATCGTTGAGAGCATGCCGCTCGGGTTTGCCGCGAAAGATCTCGATCATGCCGTAAAAATCCATCGCAGCTTTGCTGGAAGGTTCATGGGGTACATCAACAGACCCGACAAATTCCACCTGCTGTGGTGAAAAAACAGCCAGCAACACCGGTTCCATCACCGCTACATGGTTGCCCACCAGGATGGCAGGACCTGACTTTGGAAAATTTTCCTTGCCTTCAATCTTCAACCGGCAGGCCAGTGGCAGCAGCACCCGCCCTAACACTCTCACCAGAAAACGCTTGAACCGAAATCGGGGGTAGTTGATCTGGCTTTTCTGAAGCGGCATGGTTTTACCTCACTTTGTTATCCGGAGGTCACTATACATCCAATGAATGGCGGTGAAAAACACCGGTTAATTTTTTCACTCACAGGTCAGGTCAGTAAATGAATTGCCCACCAGTGCTAATGAAAAATCATCCTGCCAAATCTGAACTGCCAACAAGAGGTCCTCACCATTGGGTTGGCGGCAGCCGATATACAGGACATCCGCCAGAGGTGGGATTTCGGTCACACCTTCCAGATTTATCGGCAGGATCGCGCCACTGTAATCATCGATACCCGCCACCTGGAACACCAGCCGGTTGTAACCCAGCGGACGGTAAACACCATCGCGAGGTCCGCCCCCTTCTCCAGCCGGGTAATAGCGCGGATAAAGCAATTTTCCAACTCGCATGACACTGATCTGGTTGCCAGCCAGGAAATCTTCTACCTCATCTGGCACATATTGGTAACCTGCTGATTGGAGCACATTCGAGATTCTTGCATGTGCCAGTACTGTATCTATGGCCTGCATTTGCGCTGGAAATAGCCAGCCACTCCACACGGGCGCGCTGGCTATCACCAGCAAAGAAGTCAATAACAGTAACCATTGTTTCCCATTCGGTTTGTCTTGATTGCTGGCGTGATAATTAACTATGACCTGGCTCCGATCTTCTTGCTTGCCGGTCAACCACAGAGTCAACTGACTGACACCTGCCGCCCAGTAAAGAATCACTATCCAGTTGATAGCAGCGATGTAACGCCCTCCAGATGTGCGTGCCATGGCAAGCGCCAATGCGTAGACCACCAGGAAAAACAGCGGCATCAAACCCGCCCAGCTGGTTTTTCGCCAGGCAGTGGCAAAACCTATGGCTATCAACCATAAATGCCCCAGCAACCATATCCATTGGCCCACAGTAAGGTGCAGTATGCTGCCTTGTGCCCAGAGAGAACCATCAGCACGCACCAATGCGTCAAGGCTGTCATTGCGAAATGACAGCGGAAACACCAATGTGGACGCTATAAGGTTATTGAAGAGATGATTGCCGATGATGGCAACGACTCCCTCAGCAGGCGGATCAACCATCACGATCGGTTTACTGGCCGGCTGAGGCACCAGCAAAGAAACAAAGCTGGCTGAAGCTCCGTGGAATGGGACTCCAAGGCTGCCTTTTTCTGTCACAGAGAATGAAAACACAGGACTGATCGATACTTTACCAAACGATGTGATGCCTTCTACCTGCCAGCGGTATCCGCCTTGCTCCCATTCCGCCTCTACCACCGCCGCACAAAGCCAGGTGCTGGTATCACAAATATCTCCAGCGTTAAATTGATAGGTTCCGAAATCCACACCCTCTCTCGCCACCTGCAAGGTGAAGGAGCGGAAAAATTGATGCCCGCGCCATTGGAAGCGTATAGTGCTTCTTGTTCCTTCCACGATAAAACCGTCCATCGGAGAGGCGGGTTGTATGGCGGGTGCTTCCGTAAAACGCTGCACCCCGCGCACAAGAAAGTTGTTGAACACTGTGACCTCACCAAGTTTCACCAGATTGCGTGTCTCCCAGGGAACGACCATCAGCAAAAAGACGCCCGCTGCCAGTAAAACATTCTTCAGCAGTTGTTTCCACTTGCCCCATTCCATTCCAAAGATGAAGAAACCCAACACTGGCGCCATCAGCCAGAAATTCAACCGCACCATCACTGCCAAACCGGTGAAACCAGCTGCCGCAGCCAACCACAGGCGGTTGGCTGGTTGCTTGCGCCAGCGGATGAGCGCATAAACAATCACCATCAACATGACAGCTGCCAGAAAATCAGCCGTCAGCAGTTTCGGGCTGGCTGATGAGATCAAATTTGCGCCGCGGATCATATTCCAACCCCATGCCATGGTCAGCAAACCTGCCAGAACACCGCTGGCACGGGTGTGGACAGTAGCAGCGATCAAATACACCAGTCCGACAGAACCCGCCAACAATGCCGCCTGCAAACCGGTCAAAAGGGCATAATCTGCGTTTCTGACAATAGCATGCAGAAACACCAACAGTGTTGTATACAGAGGTTTATCGACGTAATGCCCGTTGCCCAGCCCCCGCCCCAGGGTGGCATAGATGGCGTTGGCGTCATAATAAGCAGCATCAGAGAAGGGGTAATAGGCGCGGTTAGGCGCTGACGGCCCGGGAGCGAAGAAGGTCGCCGGCTGTTCAGTCATACCCCACAAAAAGGCGGCCAGAACCACCAGCCCAAAGAAAATCACACAGTCAAGCCTTGCCAGTTTGGTGATATTTTTCTGTGCCTGTTCACGGACCAACCGCACAAACCAGGCACTGAGAAAAATAGCCACAATGACAGGCGCCAACTGCAGCGGCACACCCGGCCCATTCCAAAAATAGAGATCGCCTTTCAACCCCCAGCGTGTGAGAACAGAGAACATAACCAGCCCCAGCAGCCCGAAATAAGCTAACAACACCGGTCTGCTGGTATGAGTGGACAGCCCTGGTTTTCGATTGAATACCATTCCTTTGCGAGATATGGTTAGCAACAAATAACCCGCAGCACTCCAAAGCACCTCAAGCAATATGATCGGCTTCAGGCGTTCCATGTAGTACACCAGCCTGCCGAAATCGCTGCTGGGGGTAACCAGCACCAAG
>DSBE01000168.1 GCA_011053085.1 Chloroflexota bacterium | reverse complement strand
CGCTGCCGCCAGGAAGCGCAAAAAAGGATGGAAGCTGAGGCGGAAAAACTGCGCGATAAACATGAGAGCAGCCGCACCACCTTACGCAACCGTATTGAACGCACGCAGAAAATGGTGGATGACCGCCGCGCGACCGTACAGCGGCGCGGTCTCGAAACACTGGGCTCTGCCGGTGAGCTGGCGCTTTCCATGGTCACCAAGCGGCGTCGTTCAGTCAGCACCACCCTTAGCAAGCAGCGTATGGCGCAGCAGGCCAAAGATGATCTTAAACAGAAAGAATTGGAATTGCGCCAGTTGACTGACCAGTGGCACAAAGCCGAAGAAGATTTCAAAGAGCAATTGGGTGATCTCGAAGAAAAATGGTCCAAAATTGCCTATGACATCCGCGAAGAAAGCCTGTCACCCTATAAAAAAGACGTGATCAACGAAGTATTCGGGATTGCCTGGATGCCCTGCTATGTGCTGGAACAGGACGGACAGCCACGTCTGGTGCCTGCCTGGGACAGTACCGAGAAGACAAAATAGAAGGAAGCCTGTATGCAGAAGACTTATGACGTCATCATCATCGGTGCCGGCCCTGCCGGCAGCATGGCAGCCATCCGTTTGGCGGAACTGGGTTTATCGGTGGCATTGTTGGAGAAGGACACCTTCCCACGCACCAAAACCTGTGGTGACCTGGTCACGCGCGAGGGGTTGGGGCTGCTGAAAAGTGTTGGGCTGGGAGGCTGGATAGCCTCCTACCGCCGGGTGGATGCACTGCGTTTTTCCGCGCCGAATGGCTCGCTGCTGGATGTGCCTGTGGCATCGCCCGAAAAAGAAGCACGCAACCGCATCCTGCCGCGCGCGGTGCTGGATGCAACCCTGGCACAAGTTGCTGCCGCCCAGGGGGCTAACCTGATTGAGGGCTGTCGCGTGACATCTGTTGAGATAACATCGGAGGCGGTGCAGGTTCACAGCAGCCAGCAATCCTTCAAAGGGCACTTTCTGCTGCTGGCAGACGGCAGCCATGCACCCATCACCCGCAAATTGGGCTTGCTGCGCGAACAGCCTGACCTGATGGCGGCGCGGCAGTATTTCCACTGTCCGCATATTGAACCGCATGGCCCGCTGGAATTCCATTTCCAGCCGGCGATCCTGCCTGGCTACACCTGGGTATTCCCGCAAGGCGACGGTTCCGTCAACCTGGGCGCCGGCACCTATACCCAGCGCATCAATCTCAAGGAGATCGATCTGGCTGTGGTCCTCGAAGAATTCCGCCGCAACGATCCGGTGATGGCGGGGCGTTTCAAAGATGCGGAGCCGATCGGGCAGATGAGAGCGCACCCGCTGCGTACCAATGTCACCAGTACAAAGACGCACGGCGAGCGTTTCATGGTGCTGGGAGATGCGGCCGGGCTGGTCAGCCCCTTCACCGGCGAGGGTATCACTTCTGGTATGTTGAGCGGGGCGATTGCTGCGCACTTTCTTGACGATATTTTCCGTGCGGGTAAATTCACTGCGGAAATGACAGCCCCCTACACAGACGCACTGCGCCTGCGTTATCAGGGCGATCAGCAGGCTGGTTACCGCTTGCGTTCGGCTTTGCGCACACCGGCGCTGTTGAATCGTTTCTTCCGTATGCTGCAGCGCGACTCGTCCATGGCGGATTTGTTCGCGGCGATCATGCTGGACGAAAAGTCACCACAGTTGATGCTGCATGTGCGCAATTTGTTGCATTTGCTGCGGGCTTAGTCTTCTTTCTTTTTGGTGGTGCGCTGAAACCAGCCTTTGATGGTTGACCTTAGCTTGCGAACGGGTTGTTTGCGGGTCGGGCTTGGTCGGGAGGACATCAGCATCGCCAGCCACTGGGTTTCTTGTGAGCGTTTGAGGATCAACTGGCTGACGATGAGCGTCATCGGCACCGCCAGAATGGTACCCATTGGTCCAAGCACAAAGCTCCACAGAACCAGTGACAGCATGATGAACAGTGGGGAGATATTAAGGTCTTCAGCCATGACGCTGGGTTTGACAAAATTCTCGACCACCATATTAATCAGCCAGAACCCAATGATGACGATCACGGCTTCTTGCCAGCCGAACGCCAGAAAGGCCAGTACTGCCGGTGGCACCATGGAAACGATGATGCCCACATTGGGGATGTAGTTCATTAAGAAGCCCAGCAAGCCCCACAGGATAGCGAAATCGACACCCATGATAAGCAGGAAGACAGCGTTGCCGATGCCGACCAAAATGCCGATATAGGTGGTCAGTGACACATAGCGGCGCAACGAATCCGTCATCTCGATGACATCTTTGACCTGGTCACTGTTCTTAAAAGCAGCTTGCAAACGTTCATCCAGGTTGGCAAAGTCCGCCAGCATGAAGCCGATCAGAATGATGACGATGACCCAGTTTGAGAGGGCATCCAGTGCGGTACTGAGCACATTAACCGACAGTGAGAAAATCTGCGAAACATCCAGGTTGGGCAGGCTGAGCATGTTGGAGGTGTCGATGGGCAGTGAAAGCAGCCAGTTATAGACAGCATTGACGGTATTTTGCAGATCGCTTTCGTAGGTGGGGATGCGATTGATGAATTGGGTGATGGAGGCCACGGTGATGCTGACCAGAGCACCCATCACCAGCAGCATGATCGCCAGTACGATGGTCAGCGCCAGCCAGCGTTTGACCCCTTTGGAGATCATAAACTGCTGCAGCGGCAGGAAGATGTTAGAAAGGACAAAAGCCAGCAATATCGGGGTGATGATCTGGGCGGAATATTTAAGGCCAAAGATGATAATGACGGCGCAAGCCATCATGACCAGCAGTTGATACGCGGAGCGAAAGGTACTGCTTTCCGGGGCGTGAGATTCCATGAATCCTCCTCAGTGGGGAGATTGATTTTTGGTTAGCATTTATATGATACCAAACAATGGTGCCTCATTGCTGATGATACAAGTACGCTTTTCACAAGAAGAGATTCAAAACTCGACATTGCGCGGCTGCATAATGCGCAGGTCAAGGATGGGGAAAAGCGGGGGATTTTTCTTGTGCTTCTTTTGTTCCGTCAACAGGTAACTCATGGCGTAATCAAACAGGTGTGGGTCCTGCTTGAACTGGCGCAAAGCGCGGCGAGACAGGCGGTCAGCGGCATGGTTCTCACGGCGCGGTACCCACAGGAAATCGATATGGTCGAACTTACGGGCGATGCGCCGCGCGCGGCTGCTAAGTTTCTTGATGCGGCTGACATTGGAAACTGCGGTGCCTTTCATCTGGTTGATGATGGTTTTGGCGTCGCCAATCACCAGGATACGCTCGCTGGTGATACCCATGTCAAGCAGGGCTTCCAATCCTTCGATCAGCGCCAAATATTCAGCCGCGTTCGAGGTGGCATCATCGGAACGCAGGTAGGTGCCGTGCCCGCGCGCGACGATGTGGCCGGTTCTGCGGATTAGCCAGCCGTAGCACATGAAACCGCACTTGGTGGTGCTGTTGGCGCCGCCCTGCACCCCGCGAAACAGCCCGTCAAATTCGAGAATATACATGCTGCTCCCTTCCTGAGAATTGGTGTAGCAGTCTCACCATCGCAACAGGCCTTTTAAGCGCAATCGACGATGAGAGTTCATCGCCGATTGTGCATAGAGGTCGTTTGAGATTCGGAAGCCAATTATGAATAATTGCCTTCGTGATACTTTTGTTGAGACTGAATCAATGGGTATGAAATGGTTCATAAAGTTGTTTCAGGTCTGAATGTATTATGCTGGATGGATATTAAGCGCAGATAAAGGGAATGTAAAGAAAAGGTTAAAGCGGAAAAAACAGCTTCTGACTTTCAGTATAGCAGCGCTGTTTTTAAAAGGAGAAATAATTTCAGGGGCGGGCTTCGAGCAGAATTTCCACCCGCCGGATGTGTTCGCCGCCCAACGAGAACACGGACATGGCAAACGGCAGGCGTTCTCCCGGCGCTAATGCCTGACCGCTCTCCCAGCGGCGGAAACCGATCAGCTCATCCGCTTCATTGTACAGGGCGGCGGCAGTCCAAATGACGGCAGCGGAAGCGGTTGCTTCACCAGTCAGTGCAAGGCTGCCAGTGATCTCGGCAGACAGCCCGTCCGGCTGGATATCAATCTGCTGCTGCCGCAACATGACAGGCAGATAACGAGATGAAGGCTCTGCATAGGGCAGGGCCTGCTGCAGGGTCAGCACTGCCTGGTAGGGCGGGGTGAATTCTGCTTCAGCCAGCTGCTGTGCGCTGAAGAAAGCGCCCATCGGCACGCGCGTCCCGGGCGCGGCGATGTTCAACGGCGCGGTAACCACCTGGTTCAGGCGCTGGTTGAAAGCGGCGCTTTGCAGGGCAATCTCCACCAGGATATTTTCGGTGCCGATGTCAGGCGGATTGAGGGCGCTCCACAGGCACCACACACCGCCGCTGGCTTCATCAAAACAGCGTGCCGGGCTGAGGACCACCGGCTGCGGGGTGGGCGTGGGGTTCTGCCCGTCTTCGAGCGGCTCCTGCCAGGGGATCAACAACTCCTGCCCGACCACCAGCGCCCAGGGATTGACCTCAGGGTTGGCATTCTGCAGGGTTTCCAGGCTGACGCCATACAGGTTGGCGATTGAGATCAGGGTCTGGTTGAGGGCGATCACATGCACCTGGGGGG
>DSBE01000066.1 GCA_011053085.1 Chloroflexota bacterium | reverse complement strand
CGCACGTTCGAAAAAAGCATAGGGCATCTCGAACGCCGCCGTCACCGTGGCCACCTTGCGGGCGCGCGGCACAGCCGCCAGCACGGCACGCATCGAATCGGAATAGGCCCGTACCAGACCGCCGGTGCCCAGCTTGGTGCCGCCGAAATAGCGCGTGATCACCACCGCAATGTCGCCCAACCCGCTGCCCTGTAAGACCGCCAGTGCCGGCCTGCCGGCTGTACCGGAAGGCTCACCGTCATCCGAACAATGCGCTGTTACGCTGCTGCCATGCCCGATCAGAAACACCGGCACATTGTGGCTGGCATCCGCATACTGCCTACGCACCTGCTGGATGAAGTCTTTGGCTTCCTCCACACTGAAGGCGGGGGCGGCTGAGGCGATAAAGCGCGAATTTACAACCATCAACTCCACGCTGGCGGGCGCCGCGGGAATGATGCGTTCGCTGTCAGTCATGCTCGCTGCCCGGCAGCCAGCGCACATGGTAACGCTGCAGATGTTCGTCATCGCGCCCATATTCGAACACGGCTTCAAAGTGTTCGCCCATGGCGGCCAGCCGCAGCCAGTGAGCATTGTCGGCCCACATCTGCTGCCAGGGCAGATCATCCAGCGCGAACCAGTGCGGATCAAGTTCATCGGAAGGCCGCGGTGTCTCTGACAGGCTGTTCAAACGGAAGATATGACAGTGAAAGCCCCAGCCGGGATGGTGCGGAAAGAGAAACTTGATTTGCCCGATCTCTTCGAATGCCTCTTGCGGCAATACAAAGAAAGACTCCTCAGCAAATTCACGCTGCATGGCCTCAATGGGGGTTTCCCCGGGTTCCAGTTTGCCGCCGAATCCGGTGAATTTGCCAAAGCCAAAACCGCGTTTCTTGCGGCCCAGCAATATCCGGTCGCCCTGTGGATGGACAACCACCGCCAATGTAGCCACCACGGCTGAATCCGTTTGCTGCATGGATTACGATTTCCTGGGCGGCGCCACGTTGGGTGGCGACAGTTTGTGGTCGCAGACATGCAAAATACGGATACCGAGTTGACGCAGCCCTTCTGCTTTGATCACACCGGTGCCCAGGTATTCTTTGATCTTCAAGCGAATCTCATGCAGGTGCGCCTGGTTGTCGGTATGGCGGGAAATACCCAACAACCCCTCCAAACAATCCTTCACCAATCCCTGACGGTGCTGCTCTTTGGTGATGATCATCAAAAGCGGCGTGATCGCCCGTGTACAGCCCATCAAACCCAGTGCATAAGCGCTCTGCTGGCGCACGATCATCAATTCTTCCCTGTCGATCAACAGCGGCAGCAGGTGTTCGCCATGCGGACCATCTGCGTACGCCAGCACATGCGAAATGTGCGGACGCAGCAGTTCAATGGTTGTCGGAGAGCGGAAATGCTCCGTCATCAGCGGCACCGCTTCAGGGCCGATGCCCAATAGCGCTTCTTTGATCTGCTTGCGGCGCAATTTCAGCGCCGACGTGTCAACCTGCGGGGTTTGGCTCTCACGGGCATCAATTTGAATAACGGTTTTTTCCAGCGCCTGCAGCAGCGGCACCACCGCCATCTCACCCGCGAGGGTGCAATTCTGGTATTGCCCGCGCGCGATCCAATAGCGGCAGCCGACCTGATCGGTGGAAGGCGACCAGCCCACCCCATCCAGCAACTGCGCCGCTTTGCGCTGGTACATCTCTTGATCGGCGTCCAGTAACTCAAGCAGCGGGTTGACGGCGTGGCTGCCAAACGGCAGCACTTCCTCCCAGCTTTCGCGCGCGATCAACAAAGCCGCATGCAATTCTTCGGTCTCAGGCTCCCACTCCAGCCGCTCCAACAGGCGCGCTGCCATGCGCCGCCGGAAGAAAAACGGCGACACCAGTTCCGGTACCAGCAAATTTTTCACCGGCTGACCCAACGCCACAAACACCTGCTGAAAACTGTCCAGCCAGGGCATGGATTCCATCGCACAGCGGCGGAACATGGGTTCCACAACCCGTACGCCCATGCCGATCAACACCTGCACAACGATAACACGCAGCTGCTCAATGCGCTGGTATTCGCCCGGCGGGCCGGATTGCAGCGCCAGCAACGAGAGCTGCCCGTCATATTGTTTCAGCAGGTCCATCAAGGTGTTCACCGCCGTCACGCCACCGGCAGCTGAAAGCGCATTGCGCGCACTGATCGACATGGCGCCTGTGCCTGAGGTCATCTGGTCTACCATGAAACCGATCAGGTCAAGGTCTTCGACCAGCACGGCTCGTTCTGCCAGTGCATCCAGCGCCGCCGCCTGCACCTCAGGCTGGTTAGCGCTGAACAGGACCTCTTTCAACACCGGCAGTACCTGCGGGTCGTGAAAAGCGCCCAGCGCTTCGATGGCGCTTAACCGCACAGGATAGGATTCGCCGGTTTCGTTCGCCAGTTGCAGCAAAAATCGCAGGACTGCCGGGTCAGGGTTCTGATGGAAATAACGCGCAGCAATGCGTTTCAATTGCGGCAGGCGGTTGATCAAACAATCGCGGTAGAAACTGGCCGGGGTTTCCTTGATCTGTGACAACGCCTGGGCTGCCATCTGGCGCACCTGCTCATTGTCATGCCGTCGTACGGTGTTGATCAACAACGGAATAGCCGGCTCGCCGATCGGCACCAGGATATTGATGGCGTAGGCGCGCAGATAAACAGCGTCGCCCTCCAGCATCATCACCAGGTCCACCACAGCATCCGCTCCGATCTCACGCAGGGTATGCATGATGCCTTTCACCACCGGTGTGCGCAGCTCTTCGGCCTTGTAGGGGCTCTCTGGATCAACGGCTTCTCTGAGCAAGTGCAGCAGCGGCTTGACAGCAGAACGTCCCAGCGCCACCAGGTCATCGAACTGCTGGCTGAATACGCCCCAGCGCACTTTATCTTCGGTGTTGACCAGTGTGGCCTGCAATTGGCTGAGGCTGTCAGCCGCGTGCGCGCGAATGGCATAAGAATCACAATACAGGGATTTCATCAACGGTTTGACCGCGTCATCACCCAACGCCAGCAATGGCTCCCATTGGCGCTGCGCAATGTGGTATTCTGCCTTTTCACCGGGGTCTTCAGGCACCCAGTGCAGCACTTTCAGGATGCGCACCACGCGTTCACGCACCAGGACCTGCGGCGAGTCCAGCAGAGCTACAATTGGATCATATACAATGGTGCCCATGCGTTCGATAGCATTCATGAACTGGTCAAGCAGCAGCGCATTCTCGGTGTTAATGTATTGCAGGATCACATCCAGGGCGGGTTTGCCAATGGCGCTCAATACCCGCTCCAGATAACCCAGTTGGCGCCGGGCAATTTCAGCTTTGCGCGCGTCAAACGCCGCGTCAGCATTGTTCCACACCGTACTGGCAATCACCACCTGCTGGGCTTTGATCACTTCACGCGCGGTGTGGCTTTTGCCAAACGCCGAGAGGGCCTCACAGCAAGCCACCTGGCAGCGCGGCTCTGCCGAAAGCATCTTCTGGATGAGAGCGGCACTGGTGTCCTCATCACCTACTTTTTTCAGCAGATCCGCGATCAATATGCAGGCTGCTTCCTGTTGCTGCTGTTGCAGTTGCGCCAGCAGAGGCGGCACAGCGGTTTTACCCAGTTTGGTCACCACGGTATGGGCGGCGGCAGCCACTTTTTCATGGTGGTGAAACAGCAGCGGCACCACGGCATTGGCAGAGGGTTCGCCGATCTCAGCCAGCGCCTTGGTGATCTCTGATGCCATCTTTTCGTTGGCAGGCTCCCATTCTGATTCATCCACCATCAATAACGCCAACAGATGCGCAATCAGCGGTTCTACAGCAACCGCACCGCAAGGCACACAGCGCAGCCATTGCTTCTTGCGGCAAAAATACAGTACACCCGCCAAATCATGCGTCGGGGTCCAGTCAAGGATATCCAGTGCGCGCGTGGCATACATGATCATCTGCGGATCATCTTTGTTTTTTCGCAACACCTGCGCCACCACCGGAATGGCAGCCGGGTCTTCCATCTCGCCCAACAGACGCACCGCACGGTAGCGGATACTCTTATCACGATGGGTGGCAAGTGCAGCCACCTCTTTGACTGGTGCCGGAGCAATGCGGCTCAATTCCTGAAAGGCGGCCAGGTGCGCGGGGGCTTCTTTGGATTGCAATGCGCGCAATAATCCGCGCAGATCGCCCTCTTTGCGGAAGTTTTCTACATCGGTTGGGGTCAGTTTACGTTGAAAGAACATCGCCGTACTCTACTTTTCCTTGGGTCTGGTTAAATTCTACACCAAATGCGAACCCTCACCCAATCAGATTCAATTGTCAATTGCGGTTACTCGAATTCGTGGTGCCAGACCCAGCCAATCAGCAGTCCAGCCAATGCCCCAATAATGGTAATGAAGAACGCCGACCAGGTTGTGCCGAATTCCAACAGCAGCCAGTTACTGCCAGGCAGCCGCAGCACCAGATAAACGTAAGCCAGCAAACTCGCAATGATCACCAGCAGCCCACGGCGTCCCTGCCAGCGCAGGGTATGTTTGCGTTTGGTGATGAAGAAGGTCAAAATGCCGCTGCTCCAGGCGATCACCACCCCCACGATCCAGTCTTCTGCCCGCGGCGTGAAAATGACAGGGGTAGGGTCAGGCTCTGGGGTTGGGCTCAGGGTCGGGGTCAGGG
>DSBE01000033.1 GCA_011053085.1 Chloroflexota bacterium | reverse complement strand
GGCAAAGTCACTATTTAACAGTGCTGGACAAAAAAAGATTTGCTGCACAGAAGTTGAATAGTCAATGGCATCTGCTACGATGCGGATACCTTCGACAAAAAATAGATCGCTCTCTTCGCGGGCTTTTCGATTGTGAAGCTTGCGAACAGCCTTAAGTGCATTATTGGCGGGACTCTGTATGTGCTTCATTGTTCCGCCTCATCGACCAAACGTGTAAAATTCACACGCTGCAAGTGACAGATAGCGATTGCCAGTCCGTCGGCTGCATCGTCTGGTTTTGGCGTTTCTTTAAGCCCCAGCAGTGACTGTACCATCACCTGTATCTGATGTTTATCGGCATTGCCATAACCGGTTACTGCTTCTTTGATTTCCGGTGGAGAATACTCAACCACGTCCAGCCCGGCTTGTGCCAACGCTAACATGGCAACCCCGCGCGCCTGACCAACCGTGATAGCGGTAGTAATGTTACGTGCGAAAAAAAGGCGTTCAATCGCGGCATAATCCGGATGGTAATGATGCAGCAATTCGGTCAGGCTGTCATACAACACCTGCAACCTCAATGAAAGTGGTTGCTTAGCTGGTGTCAAAATTGCTCCATAATCTATGGGAACATAGCTATTAATTGAGGTCAATTGGACGATCCCATACCCGGTGGTACCAAGGCCAGGATCAATGCCAATAGTGATCATAATTTCTCAGGCTTCCATCCTGGCGATTGCTTCATCGGTGATGTTGACATTGGTGAATACATTCTGCACATCATCCAGATCTTCTAATTGTTCAATAGTCTTCATCACCTTGACGGTATCTTCAACTGACAAATCAAGTGGTTGGTTCGGGACCATGCGTAATTCCGCAGTCTCAATCTTTATGCCGCCTTGTTCAAGTGTGTCACTCAGAATCTTGAAACTTTTCGAGGGGCCAAATACTTCGATCTCACCATCTTCTTCAATAATATCTTCTGCCCCGCCATCTGCGGCCAATAAAAACACGTCGTCAAAATCATGTCCCTCAGCGGAGAAGGTGAACCAGGCTTTTGGTGTGAATTGCCAGGAGACCGATCCATTTTCACCCAGACTGCCGCCTGCCCTGGATAACATATGTCGCACTTCAGCAACAGTCCTGTTGCGATTCTCGGTTACACATTGAATAATTAAAGCCCCACCACCATTGGCGTAGCCCTCATAAGTGACCTCTTCATAACTCGCCCCGTCCTTGTCTTCACCACTTCCTCGTTTTATGGCGCGATCAATATTCTCCTTAGGCATGTTTTCGGCACGGGCTTTGTCTACCGCCAACCGTAGTTTAAAATTGGTGTTGATATCACTGCCGCCTTCTCGGGCAGCCAGAACGATTTCACGGGTAAGCCGCGTGAATATCTTTCCGCGCTTCGCATCCTCTGCACCCTTTTTGCGTTTAATCGTGCTCCACTTGGAATGACCAGACATGATCAATCTCCTTATACGTTCAGGTTAATTAATGAGAAAATTATACCACTCGTTGCCAGCATACCAGCATAGATAAGCCTTGGACTTTTGTCCTTACGATTCCATGTCATTTGCTCATCGGAGAGAAATGGTTACATGCTTTCTATCACGACTATGGTATGATGGTGTCGCGATTAGGATTCGATTCTAATGACAGAAAAACAAAGCCCTACCCCTTACACCCCTACGGTTTTCTTAAAGATTTTGGCTGGCTTCACAGCAGCCCTTGTTGTGCTGTTCTTGATGCTAAACCTCTTTTACCCGATGCCCCAACTGTGGCAGGCATTGACCGCTGGTGATCCCACACATACGCCGACCCCAACAGTCACAGAAGTGTTTCACACTGCAACGCCGCGACCTACAGCAACCCCTACCTTGACACCAACCCCCACAATAACAAACACACCTTTTCCCGTTTCTCAATACCAGGTTGAAAATGTCATTGATATCCGTCCTGACAACCCGGTGCAGTCTGATTACGTCTATATTATTGACGAACTTGACGCCGAAGTGAACCCTCCGCTTGATCACTTTCAGCGGACAAGTTCTGAAGAAATTGGCGAAAGACTCTCAAGAGAGTTCCCGGAACCATATTACGCGACATTCGACGCTGGTTCCATTCGCTGGTTCATGGACCAGCCTCTTGCACCCGCTTTGTATGAGATTTTCATCCTTGACACCCTCTATTCCTCTGGTGGAATATTAGAATTCTCTGTCGACCTCGATGGCACAGACCTGCAACCAGTCACTGGCAGCACTCGCCTTCGCTACAATACCACCCAGGACATCTTCCCTCAATTGCAGGATGAGTGGCGCAGCATAGGCATTTACGATCTACAATTACCCGGCATCCTCTCTGTTAGCACGTCATGGGAAGCCCGAGATGAGTTAAGTATCGTTGCGGTCGACCGCGTCCTGATCGTCAAGCATGACGAACTCGCCCGACTCATGTTGTCACAACTACCCATTCAAGGAGAAATTTTCCTTATGGATGATGCAGCAGCAGAGGTTACTTCAGGTCAGTACTGGAATTTTTGGCAGAATAACGAATGTTGGGGGAAAGAATGTCAGGTCATTGATTCGCCGCCAGTAGATGCCAAAGCTACATTAAGGTATCACCAGGGAATTCCCAATGGCGAATACGAAATCTACGCATGGATACCCAGACTCAATGGCACCATTCCTGTCAGTTATTCACTGTTTGCCTCAGGTTTGCTAATGGAAAATGATGCAGGGGTATCTGCCGTGGAGTTCAACAATGGCCAGGGGCAGTTCGTAAATGCACAGTGGCTCTTTCTTGGCACCTGGGCAATTCCTGAACGCTTTGGAGAAACAGTCAGCGTAGCGATAGAAATGAGTGTCCCCGCCAATGAAGACGGTGAGGCTGTGATCGATGCAATTGCGTTGGTTCGCAAATAATTCATAAATGGCGTAAAAACGCCTTAGGATTATTCAAGAAATCCCGCGTTAAATTTACATGTTCCAACTCATCGTAAGAGGGTTCAGTAATTTTGCCATCATCGAAACAGTATATTTTCGCGTCAGGAAACGCCATCAAAATTGGCGAGTGGGTGCAGATAATAAACTGCGATTCTTGATCAACCATTGATTTCAACATGGCAATCAGAGACAACTGACGCAGAGGTGACAGAGGTACTTCTGGTTCATCCAACAAATATAGCCCGCCAGGTACAAACCGGTTCTGAAACAAGGTGAGGAACGATTCGCCATGAGAGTAGCCATCAAGGCCTCGTTCGCCATACCGATGCTCAATATCAGATAAGCCTGACAAGGCCGGTGTTTGTGCCTGCATTTTGGCGAACGTTGACCGCCCTTTATATTCTTTTTCAATCCTTTGCAGGTCCGCTTTCATATCCTGCCGCTGGAGATGCAAGCGGTTGATATATCCAAAAAAATCTTCAGCGCGCAGGAAGAATCCTTTGCGGTTCTTCTGGGTCCAAACCAGAGAAAGGTCGTTGGCAAAAGCACGCAAGTGTCCTAAGGTTTTGTCACCATAAACTTCAGAGGACCCTATCGTAACAGCGTTATACGACAAGGCGATCGCCTCTAAAATAGTAGATTTGCCGGAGCCGTTCTCACCAACAAAGAAAGTAACAGGGTTGGCGAATTGGATTTTCGAGCAATCCTGCATAATAGGCAAATCATAGGGAAACCCTCGTCCTTGCTGGTTTACCGGAAAGATTACCTCACGAAGATGGATCATTTTCATCCCTTTCTCGATACGTGCCAAATCTGATGGCAGCCTTCCCAAATCGTTCTTCTATCTCAAACAATGCTTCCGCCAGGCTTTGATTCTTTCCCACTTCCTCATCCCACAAAGCCAGTTGTTCACTCCGCTTGACAATACCCGAGACTCCCAGGCCAATCAGACGCACGGGTTGGCTGCCATTCCATACAGAATGTAATAAAATTTTTCCAATCTGCGCCAGCACCGAATACTCATCTGTTACGGTAATGGTTGTCTGTTTGGTCAATGTGGTGAAATCAGACCAGCGAATTTTAATCTTAATCACGGTTGCGCGCAATCTTTCCTCGGCCAATCGTCTTGCCAACCCTTTTGCGATTGATTCGATCGTCGTTTCGAGCAACCATGCATCTGAAGTATCATGGTCAAAGGTGGTCTCGTTGCTGATTGATTTGGCTTGTGGCTCTTCTGCGACCACCGGCCGATCATCAATCCCGTGGGCAGCCTTGTACAGCCAGGTAGCATTTGCTCCCAGCCATTCAGAAAGTTGCACCAATGGAATTTCTGCCAAATCTCCTATGGTTTTTATACCATGTCCCGCCAATTTTGCAGCGGTTTTCTCGCCAACCCCCCACAGGTAGGGAAGAGGCAGAGGTGCCAGAAATACCCTTTCTCTGCCCGGCGGCACCACCGTGACCGCATTGGGATAATGCATACCCTTGTATCGTTTCTTCCCATAATCATTGGCGATCTTCGCAGTTAATTTATTGCTGGCAATCCCCAAACTACAGGGCAGTTTGGTGTTTTCATTGACAGCCGCTTGGATCAAGCGTCCGGTTTCTTCCCGGGTTTTCTCCAGCAAGCTGACGTCTACAAATGCCTCGTCAATGGAAACTTGTTCGATCAGGTTGGTGAATTTGCGCAAGATAGCGATCACATGCTGAGAAGCCTGCCGGTAATTCCCCCGATGATGATTGAGC
>DSBE01000158.1 GCA_011053085.1 Chloroflexota bacterium | reverse complement strand
GGCCTATTCCGATTCGATGCGTGCCGTGCTGGCGGCTGTGCCGCGCGCCCGCAAGGTGGCCACGGTGACGGCGGCGTTCGAGATGCCCTATGCTTTTTTCGAACGTGCGCGCCTGATGACGGCGGAGTTTCAGGGAGAGATTCTGGACGAAGATTTTGGCGCCAATGTGTTGATGACGGTGCGTTTCGAACGGGGTCAATTAGCTTTGTTCCGCGCGGCGCTCTTTGAGCGCTCACAGGGAATCATCACAGTTGAAGTTATTGAAGAAAACGAAAACGATATTTTTCCACTAACGACCGCCTGACGCGTTCAGCCCTGTTGGGTGTGATAAAAAATGGAAAGCGCCATCAATCCGGCGACCACCACGGCGGTAGCGGGAGCGGCGGGGATCAGTCGTTTGTGTGGTTGCAGGCCTTCTTGCAGGGCCTGGTCATCTTCGGCCTTTTGTTTGGTGTTTTTGGCAACACCCATCACAACGGCGGTGGGGATGGCGGTGCATAAGATACACATGCTTGGCTCCGTGTTTTATGTGTTTGTATGGCTATCATTCTACTTTCATTCTATCGCGAGGTCAAATGAGTAAATTCTGGGAGGATTCATGCGCTGCCAATCCGGTGCTGGGCTGCCCATTGTCTGATATGATTAGAGAAAACTACCAGGTGGGAGGCCCGCCATGATCGCCAATGCACTTGCTTTTTTGGGATTTCTTATCGCCCTGTTGATCACGTTGGGGGGTCCGTTTACGGTGTTCACTGCCTGGAAACCGGGGCTGTGGTTCTTCCACCGCTTTCAAGAAAAACGCAGCACCGCCATTCTGCTGTCATCCGGCCTGTGCCTGGCTGCCATCGTATTGGCAGGCCAGGATAGCAGGGTTGTGTGGGTTTTTCCGGCAGGAATTTTCTTGCTCCTGTCACTGGTGCTCAATCTGTCTGCGTTTTTCCCCGCCCTGTTGTCAGTCGATGTAGTTGATGCGCAGCAGGTTGATGAAGAGATGCTTCAGCGTTCTTTCTTCGCCGGCAATCAGGATGTGCTGGTGGTGGAATTCAATGATGAGCAGCGTGCCTATCCGCTGCAATCGATGGTGATGGCACGCCATCTGGTGCATGACATCGTAGGGGGTGTGCCGATCGTGGTGACCTATTGCGCTGTGTGCCACAGCGGGCTGGTATTTCGCGCCGAGATGGCAGGCAGCGAACTATTCTTTACGGTGACGGGCGTCTTTCGCCGTAACCTGATCATGGAAGACAGCCACTCGCGCACGCTGTGGCAGCAAGCCACTGGCGAAGGCATCTATGGTGCAGGCAAAGGCAGAATTTTGGAAATGCTGCCGTCATTTCAACTGCCCTGGCAGGAGGCCAAAGCATTTGAGCGTATGACCCTGGCGCAAGAACCTCCTTCTTCGAGAAAAGCGGTGTTTTCGTCCCCCAAAAGATTGGCGTGGCTCGAAGCGGTGACCGACAGAGTGCTGGTGCCCGGTCACACCCCGTTGGGGCAAGCATTGGACCGGCACGAAACCGTGTTTGGCATCAGCCTCAACGGCAGTGCCAAAGCTTACCCATTATCACGCTTGCAGACCCTGGATGTATTCCCCGACATGATTGGCGGGGTGGAGATCGAGCTGTCATTTGACCCCGAGAACCAGGTGCTGCTTGCCAAACGTCTGGACCGCGGGCCTGACCCGCTGGTCGAAAAACACGGCTGGCTGGGATGGAAAGAGTTCCACCCTGACACACAGATATATGAAGGCGCAAGCAAAAAGGGCTGATCACTCAGCCCTTATGTAAGAATTTCTATCAAAACCGCGGGGTTATTTGTCTCGGAAGGGTTTGCCGCGGGGCAATTTGATGGGCGGCCCTATCCGTTCGGTATCTTCATGGAGCTCGGAATCAAGCGGGTTGAACTTACGGCGCAATCCCGGCGGCAGGTTGTCGTCGAAACGAAACCGCAGTTGCTCCAGACGGGCGTTCTCGCCCTTGCACGGCACCATGGCGCCGAAATCGGCGCGCTGCCGCATCTTCTCAGCCTGTTCTTCGCTGATGACACCATCTTCCAGCATCTGTTCAATGACAGCTATATGCGCGTTCATCACCATTTCGACCACTTCCTCTTCGGTGAAACCGGCTTCGCTCAACAGCTCGGTGAAATCTTCGCGGTTTTCAACGGCTTCTGTCAGCAATGCGATGTCAATGCCGCTTTGTTCTGCCAGACTCTCCAGCATGGTTTCGTGGTCATAATGCAGGTAGCGCATGGAACGGCCGCGTGCAGAACGGCGGGCGGCGATGGCAAGGCCGGGTGGGCACTGCCAGATCGGTTCTTCAGGATCCTCTGGATCGGTTTCGTCTGCCAGCACCACACCTTCCATGGCAAGCAACACCAGGCTGCCAGTCAGCAGAAATGCCAGTGTGACGAAGAGAAGTAGCTTCCAATGATTCTTTTTCATACCTTTGTTCTCCTTTCGTTGAACAACCTCATCGCTTAATAGTATAAGATACTTTTGCTTGCTTAGCAATAATTCCCCTTGTGCTGTCAGATTTGTAAGCCGGGAAATGACCAATAGACGGACTAAAAGTTAAGGCTGTCTGTTGACAATGTAAAAAACGAATGGTTTTGTCAGTGTTTGGTGGCGCTTGTTCTGGATTCGTACGAGGAGCAGATGCTAAGCGGATGGCAAATTCTGTCCTGAAGATATCACGCGCATGTAAAGGCTGTGTAAAGGACGGGTAAAAATCCGACAAGGAAGGGCATGGTTTGTTGATTGTCATTCAGGGTGAAATCTGCTACGCTATAGGTATGGAAAACGAAGTGACCTTACGGCCCGCCCTGCCAGAGGATGAAGGATTTCTGTGGAAGATCCTCTACGAAGCCATTTACATCCCGCCGGAGGAAGATCCGCCCCCGCCCTCAATCCTTTCAGACCCCGAAATTGCCCGCTATCTCGCCAATTGGGGGCGTGCGCATGACATGGGTTGGATTGCGGAAGAGATCGACAGCGGTAAACCGCTGGGGGCTGCCTGGCTGCGTTTGTGGGATGATCAAACACAGGGCTATGGTTTCTACCACCCCGATTACCCTGAACTGACCATCGCCCTTATGCCCGAATCGCGCGGTCAGGGCATCGGCACTCACCTGATGGAGCGCCTGATCGAAGACGCACAGCGCGAGGGCTATCCGGGCATTTCGCTGAGTGTTTCCTGCCGCAATCCGGCAGTGCGGTTGTATGAACGGCTGGGCTTCCGTGTCATCCGTGAAGATGCTTGTTCGGTGCTGATGGTGCTGGATTTTGCAGAGTAGCGCGCGCGGCGGTTACTTCTCGTAACCGAAGCGTTCAAAAATGGGCTTGAACTCGGCATATACCTGTTCTTTGTCGAAGCCCATCTCTTCCAGATCATATTCATGGGTGGATTGGTATTGCTTTGCCTGTTCTGATTCGGCGATCAGGATCTTCTCAAAATCTGAATCCATCTCGTAGCCGAAAAATCCATAAATATCACGGATGATGCGTTCGGGGTCTGCCACCAGGTCTTCATAGCGCACGATCTTGTAACTGGCAGGGTCATGGCGCTCTAATTTCTCCAGCGCGTCTTCGTAATAATGGTGCAGCAGCGGCAGCATGCGCTCAGTGAACACATATTTCGATGGACAGGGGCTGAACACATGCCAGGCATAGGAAAGCCAACTGGTGGTGGATGCCAGGGTTTCGTAGGGGTTGCGCACCAGGTAGAGGAAACGCGCACCCTCAAATTGCTGGTAAAGGCATTCGATCTTGGAAGTAAAGGCCGGGCTTTTGCTCAGGTAGTGGCGGCTTTCGGGATGGGTGAACAGATGGCGTTTGACCATGCGCTCAAAGTAGAACAGGATCTGGTGTTTGCGCTGGTCTGACAGCACCTCGTCGAAATGGAAGTAGTCGGGGATTTCCTCGAGGTAGGGGAACATGAACATCAGGTAGGAAGAAGTCCAGGTATGCAGCAGCACATTCTCGTCCTCTTCCGGCGAAAAGAAACTTACCGGGTGCAATTCCACGTTGCCCATGGTGGAGCGGTCGAATTTGCGTGCCAGTTTGCCGATGAAACCGCCGAACAGGCGGTCAAGGCGGCTTAAGCCGCGGAAGAACTTGCGCTCAAGGATGGCGGGCGCCAGAAAGATCTCCCACATGCGATAGACAGCGAAGTTGGTGCGGTCTTTGGCGAGCAGGCGCTGCACGAAGGTGGAACCGCAGCGGAAATTACCCACGATGAACAGCGGTTTCTCCACCGTTTGCTGGCGGTATTCAGGAAAAATAAGATCATCCAGGAACATCAACAGCCAGTGGATGGCCTGCCCGATGGTCCACACCGGGATGAACATGGCGAGAAAGAGAATGCGCCGCCCTGTGAGCGGGCCGTGGGTGCCCTTGCTTTTGAACAGCGAGATCCACAGCAGGCGCATATACAGACGCCCATTGATCCACAGATTGCCCCACCAGCGTTCTGAACGGCGGCGGGCGCGACGGCTGCGGCGCGCGGATGCGTCCACGATGCTGTCGAGGAAGTCCAGGAAGGTGGGGCGCTGCGGCCGGGTTTCTTTATCGATCATGCGACAATTGTACCGCTAATTGTTCATGCAGGCATGGTGGATTGAAAAGTCAGGCTGTTGTTAATTATTTTGGGTCAAAGATATAAGTAGCGGCGGTATGTAT
>DSBE01000049.1 GCA_011053085.1 Chloroflexota bacterium | reverse complement strand
TCTATGATAGCTTGTCCACTTGTTTGCAGAGAATTTCTACAAAAGCCGACTCCCATGTGATAACTGATGCCGGGTTCTCCTGGTGAGTTCAACTCATCATTCTTAAATTCTTCCAGAAAAACGCGTGTCTCCAATCCAGCGGTTCCGCGAACATTGAGTAGTTCACAGGCATCCAAAAACTCTTCCACCCCATCCAGCACATCGAAATCAACGATCCCCAACAACTTGATGCCTTCTCTTTTTGCCATCCAGGCCAAACCTGAGGGAGACATATCATAACCATTGTATGAAAAGAAAGAATGGCAGTGCATGTTAGCGATTTCACGCGGGGGCTTAACGCTTGCATCACCCGACTCAACCAATTGAATCAGCGAGTTCAGCGAGTGGCGGCGTAGATCTGGGTCAAAGCTATTCAGTTGATGTTCAAGTTGATTGATATGTTGATTTACAGACATTAATGCTCCTGCTTCTCCAATAATGCCTGGCGATATTTCTCGTCCAGGCGGCTGCTGATCCTCAATACATCTGCTTCATCCATGTATTGTATCCCACCAATTGGCAATGCACCCACCAGAATTTTTGCCCATTTATCTGTCATCAGTTGGATATTCAAGGCTTCTTTGGCAGTTTTCCCGAGTGACACAACCCCATGGTTGACCATAAAAAGAACTTTTGGCGGATTGCCATGCACATCCATGTAACGTCTGAGTTCATCTCTGACAGCCACTGCCAGATGGAACCCTGGATCGATGTAGGGAACAACCGCGGGTGCAGAGCCGCATACCACAATCTGGTCAGGACAAATATTGCCCAGAAACGGTTCCGCGCCCAGGGTGCTGCAGAGGATCTGATTCACCGATACCGCATGAGAATGCGCAATAAACTTTGCCCCACACTCTTTGATGCACAAGGCATGCAAGAAAGTCTCAACAGAAGGTTTCGGGTGAGATGGTTCCACCTGGGATGCCCTCAAAGCTTCTGAAACAGCCTGGTCATCCAGTGGTGGACCTTCCAAATACGCCAGGGTGGTGCCAATATCGATCAAGCTGAATCCTTCTTTGTCGATACTGCTCAATTCATAACCAGATGCCTTCACCCAAAAAGTGCCATCACCATTATCAGCACTGGTGTTACCCTCACCCAAAATCACCAGATTCCTGTCCTCGACTCCCAATTCCTGCGATAACCAGACCAGTGTTTCTAGAACCTCTTCTCGTTTCATTTCGTCGTCCTTTTAATCATTACTGTGATGTATGAAGTGAAAACTTTTCAATGATACAATAAATTTTGATTGAATTATACTAAATTTACTATCACGAACGACAGACTGGCTTTCAGGCATGTTACTTGAAAAATATGAAATCCTGCCCCTCACCATTGAGGAGCTGGTAAGTTATTACGAACAAGACAATTCACCCATTCAATATGCAGAAGATGAAATGAAGGGGATCTGGCTGGCTTATGAGTTCGCAAAAAAAGCGCATGATAAGCAGCTGAGGTTGTCTGGTGATCCATTTTTAAGCCATCCTCTGGCAGTTTCGAAAATCCTCGTTAGTCTTGGCATGGATGTGGAATCTATCATGGCCAGTTTACTGCATGACGTGGTCGAAGACACCGAAGTAACATTGGCCGATATCTCCTCTGGATTTGGCGACCAGATCGCAAGGATAGTTGACGGCGTAACAACACTGAAACAATACGAGAGCCCTGGCTCCAATGATGCTGAATCAATCAAGAAACTTTTTCTCGCCATTGTAGATGACCCAAGGGTAATTGTCGTCAAACTTGCCGACCGTCTTCATAATTTACGCACCATTGCCCCGTTGCCCCGTGATCGTCAGGTTAAAACTGCCAAAGAAACCCTGGAAATTTATGCGCCGATCGCAGAACGAATGGGCATCTGGAGCATCAAAGGTGAATTGGAAGATCTTGCATTCAAGTGCCTTGAACCCGAAATCTATCAGCAAATTTTGTACGAGATGGAAAAATCCCGTGAAGAGCATCGCGCCATTCTCAATGATTTGATAGAAAAGGTTAAGAAAATAATGGTGGAATCTAACCTGGATCCTTCTACCTTTCAGGTTACCGGACGCCGCAAATACATTTATTCGATCTACAACAAAATGCAAAAACCAAAATACCAGGGGAAAGGTCTGGATGCCATTTATGACAAATTAGGCATCCGCATCATCGTTCCCAGTATCCCGGATTGCTATGCGGTGTTAGGCTTGATCCATGCCACCTGGTCGCCCATTCCCGGCGAATTCGATGACTACATCGGAATGAAACTGCCCTCTGGATACCAATCACTGCATACATCAGTGAAGTACGGGCCCGATAAGAATGACATTGTAGAATTCCAAATTCGTACACTCGATATGCACAATGAAGCCGAATTTGGTGTTGCCGCCCACTGGATCTATAAAGACAGCCATAGCGGCAAACGTGACATCGCAATGGAGAACAAAATCAAATGGCTGCGCCTGATGCTGGAGGAACCCCAGGAAGAAGACAGCAACGCCGAAGAAGATCCAGAAACATTTCTGAGCATGCTGAAATCAGATTTGCTGCAGGAGCGGATATATGTGTTCACTCCCCAGGGTGATATAAAAGACCTGCCAAATGGCGCCACGCCAATCGACTTTGCCTATGCGGTACACACCAGTGTCGGTCACCGTTGCCGTGGTGCTAAAGTCAATGGCCGATTGGTGTCACTCGAACACCGCCTCCAGACAGGTGACCAGGTGCAAATTCTGACAGCCAAACAGGGTGGCCCAAGCCGTGACTGGTTGAACCCAAGCCTGGGTTTGGTAAACACAGCTCGAGCCAGATCAAAAATCCGTCATTGGTTTAAAAATCAAGCGCGTGAACAAAACTTGACCCAAGGGCAAGCCATCCTCGAAAAAGAACTGCAAAAACTGGGGCTTGAGCATTGTGAACTATCAATACTTCTGAAAACTTTAGATTTCAAGACTATTGAAGATATCTATATCGCCATTGGTTGCGGAGACCTTTCACTGCAACGCGTCATCAATCTGCTGTCCGAATACTATCGCGATGAAGATGATCCTCTGCTCATGGCCATTCATCCTGCAGAAAAACAGGAAGACAAAAACGCTGTCTCTATACTTGGATTAAGAGACCTGCTGACCAGTTTTTCCTCGTGCTGCGCCCCAGCACCTGGTGACGAAATTCTGGGATATATTACCCGCGGCAGGGGAGTCACCATCCATCGAGCAGACTGTCCGAACATTTTGCGTCTCCAGGAATCAGAGCGGGAGCGCATTATCAAAGTCGCATGGGGAGAACCGCAAAAAACCTATCCGGTCTCTATCCTAATTCGCGCCTATGACCGCCAGGGACTCATCGGTGATGTCTCCAATGTTTTGCGAGATGAGAATGTAAACATCATTGATGTGAATGTACGGCCAGGCCACAACATTGCCACCATTCAGTTGACACTGGAAGTCAGTGATATCGCAAAATTGAGCAAAATCCTGACTCGCATCGAAGCATTACCAAACGTCATCGAAACACATCGCATAAAACCAGGATAAACCATGAGTGATAAGGCACAAAAAGATCTAAAATTTAATTACGCTCTAAACATAACCGAAGCTTCCTTCTGGGGACTTGGCGCAGGGCTGGCATCAACCGCGGCGGTCTTACCGCTTTTTTTATCCAAATACACAGATTCAGCGATTCTGTTCGGATTGATTCCTGCCATTCAAACCATCGGATTTCAATTGCCTCAGTTATTTATGGCAAATCGGGTCGCTTCGCAAAAACGTATCGTCCCATTTGTGATGAGATTGACCATTCATGAACGCGTGCCTTTCCTTGGTCTGGCCATCATCGCGCTGTTTGCTGAGTCCATGCCACCAGCAATTGTGATCACCCTGATCTTCCTTATGCTCACCTGGCAGGGAATTGGCAGCGGTATCACTGGAAATGCCTGGCAGAACATGATTGTAAAAATTATACCAACCGACATCCGCAGCACATTTTTCAGCATTCAAGGTGCGGGGGTGAATCTCCTGATGAGTGTCGGTGCTCTGTTAGCCGGCCTTCTATTAGAAAATCAACCCGGCACAACCGGATACGCCATCAGCTTTTTTGTGGCGTTCTTAGCGATGATGGTGTCATATGTTTTATTGGGTAAAATTCGTGAACAACCAGAGACAACCCAAAATGAAGTCAATGAAAGAACTCCTTTGCTAAGGTCTGCGATGAAAATCATGAAGGAAGACAAGAACTTTCGCTCTTTCGTCATTATTAGGTTTTTGACACCATTTGCGACCATGGCTTCGGCTTTTTATGTCATCTATCTGGTTAAGACCTTTGAAATTGATGAGCAAACTGTTGGCATCATGACTTCGGTATTGTTCATTTCCACGGTGATTTCTGGCCTGTTATTGGGTTGGATATCTGATCATGTTGGCAGAAAGTTCGCCCTGGTGCTGTGTTTTGTCATCATGGCGATTGCGCCTTTGCTTGCCTTTTTTGCCCAATCGCTTGCCTTCTTCTACATCGTTTTCATTCTTACCGGAATCATTCACGGGGCCTTTTGGAGCGTGTTTCTTGCCTTCAGCCTTGAATTTGGCGACAACCAGACGCGTCCGGTTTATATTGGGCTAGTAAATACACTTATTGCTCCTTCCACCCTTGTCGCTCAATTGCTGGGCGGTTGGATAGC
>DSBE01000328.1 GCA_011053085.1 Chloroflexota bacterium | reverse complement strand
CTGGGGGGAGCTGATTGGATCCATGTGGATGTGATGGATGGACACTTTGTCCCCAACATCACCATGGGGCCGTTCATCGTCAATCATTGCCGTAGATTATCAACACTCCCGCTGGATGTGCATTTGATGATCGAAAAGCCCGAGAATCATATTGACGCCTTCATCGATGCGGGTGCATCCAGGCTCACCATCCACATTGAAAACAACCCCAATGTCCATCGCACCTTGCAAGCTATTCGCGATCGGGGAGTTCACCCAGCAATAGCCATCAATCCTGGCACCCCGGCTCATGCCATTGAAAGCATCCTCGACCAGACCGATATGGTCCTGGTCATGACAGTGAACCCTGGCTTTTCAGGCCAATCTCATATAGCCAGCATGGCTGCTAAAGTAAATAAAGTCCGTGAAATGATACAAACAGCAAAAACAGAGACCATCATTGAAGTCGATGGTGGAATTACTGCCGACACCCTTCCAGCTATGTATACCGCAGGTGCTCGTGCTTTTGTTGCAGCAACTGCTATTTTTAAAAATGATGCAGGCATCGTCCCGGCCATTCAATTACTCAGGCAGTCGATATCTGATTAAATGAAAAAACCGCGTGAAACGCGATTTTTCCCATATTCGACGGTAGAACCCGTCAGCTCTTTACCATTGTTCTCATACAGCGCGTGCATAAAGTTTTACGGATTTTCTTGCCATTCTCGAAAGTGGTTACCTTCTGCAGATTGGGCTTGAATTTCCGATTGGTAGCGCGCATAGAGAAACTGCGATTATGACCGAAAGTTGTCGATTTTCCACAAGATTCACACTTCGCCATGATACAATCCTTTCTTGATGCATTTGTTGCAACAGCATTGTATGTTACCATAACCCAGGTCAATTTACAAGGAATATTAATAGGACGAACTTATGAATGTGCAACCCAAAACAGTCAAAGGAAACATTTTCATCGCCCATCAAGCTATCGCCAGTCTTGTTCACAAAACTGTACTCGAAACCTATGGTGTCGTTGGTTTGGCGCCGAAGAATTTCGCCCAGGATATCACCCGCGCTATCACCGGTGAAGGCAACCGGGGCATTGTCATCAAGCACGAAAAGGGACACCTCACCATCGATGTTTATATTATTATCGAATATGGCACTCGTATAAAAACCGTCGCCTCTGTGGCGGCAGACACGATCAGCTATCGTGTTGAAAAAATTACCGGTATCCCCGTGGCAAAAATAAACGTGCATGTGCGCGGATTGCGCATCTCTGATACTGATTAGCGGTAGGAATTTGAGGAAATAAAAGATGAGCAACCAGAGCGATATCAACATTAACGAAACGCTGTCATTGGATGGGGGTATCCTGAAAAAGTTATTGGAAGCAGGGTTGTTGTGGTTGAGGGCTAACCAGAATCATGTCAATGCTCTCAATGTTTTCCCTGTACCCGATGGTGACACAGGGACCAACATGGTATTGACCCTGCAATCTGCTTATGATGAGATCAAAGATATGCCAGAAACCAACATCGGTATCATCAGCCAGGCAATCTCACAGGGAGCTTTGATGGGGGCCCGTGGCAACTCGGGGGTCATTCTCTCTCAGTTGTGCCGTGGATTTGCCAGAGCCCTGGATCACCTTGAAGTCATGGATGCGGCCAGCTTGATCAAAGCTTTTACCGAGTCCAAAGAAACCGCTTACAAAGGCGTGGTCAGGCCGGTGGAAGGCACAATACTAACCGTTGCCAAGGATACAGCCGCCGCTGCTGCCGAAATGATAACTCTGGATAACACCGTTGATGAGATCCTCACCGTCATTCTGGATGCAGCCGCAAAATCTGTTGATAACACCCCCAATTTGCTGCCTATTCTAAAACAAGCCGGCGTGGTAGATTCAGGGGGCAAAGGTTTGTATTTCATCTTGGAAGGCGCTGCCAAGTGGCTTCGCAACGAAGAGTTTCAGACTGCACCAGTTGAAGTTCTGCCAATCGCCAACCTGGCAGACATGGAGGAAACCATCGAACCCGGTCAGGATTTTGAAGTAGTGATCGACTTTCGTCCGAACACCCAATTCAACCTGCGTTCTTATTATGATGAGTTAGAGAAAATTGGTACATCTATTCAGGTCGGAGAAGGCGACAATCTCTTCCGTATGCACATCCATGTACCAACCGACAATCGTTACATGCCCATCGATTACACCATGACCCAGGGCATCATTACCAATGTCTATATAGAGAATCTGTTAGATCAGATGGGTGGAAATCAAAAAGGCGGTAAACAAGCTCAATTAGAATATCTACCCTTTGAACCGGGGCAAATCGGTGTCGTAGTGACTTCACCAGGATTCGGTATTTCTCAAATTTTCACCAGCCTGGGAGCTTCCGCTGTTGTCAGTGGTGGACAAACCATGAACCCAAGTACCGAAGAAATTCTTTCAGCTTTCAAAGATTTACCCACAAACCAGATCATCATTCTACCCAATAACAAGAACATTTTTTTAGCAGCCCAGGCAGCTGCCAGTATGTCGGACAAACAAGTCGCTGTTATCCCGTGCAAAACAATACCCCAGGGGATATCTGCGATGCTGCGCATGATGCCGGGGATTGACTTTGACCTCGCCGTGGAAGAAATGACCGAAGCCCTTGATGATGTGGAGACGGGTGAAATCACAGTCGCTACCCGCACCGTTGAGATCAATGGAGTCAATGTAGAAGAAGGCCAGGTCATTGCTTTGCACAATGGAAACTTAATTCAAGCCTGTCCAACCATTCTGGATGCTGCCTTGCATCTGCTGGGTGATGTTGATATGGATGAAAGAGAAAGAATCACCTTTTTTTATGGTGAAAACATCACACAAGAAGAAGTGGCAGAGGTTGTTGATGCTGTTGAACAGGCCTATCCTGATCATGAACTCGAAGTCCATGAAGGTGGTCAACCCCACTATCAATTTATCATCGCAATAGAGTGATATGGCCATTTGCATCCTGACAGACTCATTGACACAATATCCAGTTATCCGCTTTGCCGGTATGAATAAAGTTCAGACAATTGAACATCATTTAACGTTCAAGGGACAAACCATAAACAGAAATTCTGAATTAAAACTTCAGCAACTGCCCCAAACTGCTACAGCGGAGCACACACCCAAAGTGCAGGCACCCTCGGTTGCAGATTTTCAGCAAACGATCGCAACACTGCTTGGTAGATATGATGAAATTTTGTTATTGATGACATCCTCTGCCATATCGCCTGCTTATAATAATGCACTTGAAGTAATAAACAATATGGATGGTGGCGGGCGAATTGTCGCCATTGACACCAACACCATTTCTGTTGGGGTTGGTGTACTGGTGTCTTACGTAGCCCGACTCATAGATGAAAACAGAGATATTCAAGAGGTAGCGCAGTCCGTCAGGTCATACCAGCAACATATCTACACATTATTCAACACCCCCAACCTTTCATATTTGTATCATAACCAGTTATTAGATGCCGGCCAGGCATATGTTGGTGAATACCTGCAGTCCGCGCCCAATTTCACTATCGAAGATGGACGTTTTTTTTCGACTGACAAAATGCGCAACAAGCGGCACATCACCGATTACTTATTGGAATACACCAAAGAATTTGAGGCAATCGAATCCATGGCGTTCCTCCATGGCAATGAGTTGAGTACGCAAACATCTCGATTAATTCGCGAACACGTAAAAGAAGCATTCCCGGATGCCTTATTCTCAGAACATCGTATTTCCCTTCCGCTTGCTCTGCTTTTTGGCCCGCAATGCCAGGGTGTGATTGTGGTTGATACAGAGTCTTTTTAAGCATCATGCCTGCTGACCTCATTCAACAATTACTAAGCGTTATACAAGCTGAAACGCAAAATGGATATGAGGATTCAGCGGTTGCCAACGGCATGCAGGCCTTCCTGCCTGAATGGCTTGAAAACGCCAAAAACAACCAGTTAAGCCCCAATTTGACGGCATTGGTGGAAGAAACCTTTGGGGATTATTCCCGATCAGACAGTCAAACCAGAGCCGGTGCAGTTCAGACATTCATCGAAACCATTAAGCAAAGAAAGCAAAATGCTCAATCATCACAAGATTCTGATCCGGCCTCAACAAACAAACCCCCCGCAAAAGAGAAACCAGCTGCCAGTTCACCTCGCCGCGGTCTTGGGCTGGATGCCCCGCTAACCGTTCTCCATGGCGTTGGACAGAAAAATGCAGAAAGGTTAACAAAACTGCATCTCAGCACGCTCGATGACCTGCTGCATTATTATCCCCGCCGATATGATGATTATTCCAAATTGAGTACGATAGATCAACTAAGCAGTGGTGTCGAAACCACCGTTATTGGAGTGGTTGAACATGTGGATACGAAAGAGATCCGCAAACGAAAAATAACCGAAGCTTTGATCACAGACAGCACCGGATGGCTGCGCCTTACCTGGTTTAACCAGCCCTGGATAGAGCGCCAAATAACCCCTAAGACTACTATCGTTGTCTCAGGGAAAATTGACCATTATCTGGGCAAACCGGTCATCAACAATCCTGAGTGGGAAAAACTTGACAAAGAGCAAATCAGCACAAACCGCATTGTGCCCGTTTACCCACTGACCGCGCATATGACCCAGCAATGGCTGCGCAAGATAATCTACAAAGTTGTTGATTATTGGGCACCGCGCACACCAGAGTATCTTCCTGCAGCAATTAGAG
>DSBE01000145.1 GCA_011053085.1 Chloroflexota bacterium | reverse complement strand
GGCATCTGGTAGGTTTTGTTTTTGATGGTTATGGTGTGTTCGGTCATAGCGTTCATCTATTCAGTCTTGCCTTGATTATATGATATCCTGACGAAAGGGCGATAACCGGCGCGGTTTCATTCCAAATCAGGGGTCTAAGGGGCGAAAAAAGAAGCGTATGTGTTAGAATAGCGGCAGAAAAAAGAAACGGAGCGTTTGGAGACGTCCATGAGCCATCTCAAAATCGCCGCGCTGGTGCCGATGCGCCATCATTCGCAGCGGGTACCCGGCAAAAACTACCGTATGCTGGCGGGAAAGCCACTGTATCATCACATTCTCGAAAAATTGCTGGCCTGTCCGCTGATAGAGACTGTCATTGTAGATACAGATTCTCCTACGATTTTGGCGGGTTTGGAAAAAGACTTCCCGCAGGTGGTGCGCCTGGAGCGTCCCGAACACTTGCGCGCACCAGAAACCGCCATGAATGAAGTATTGCTGCATGATACCGCACAGGTGGAAGCGGATTTCTTCCTGCAGACGCATTCTACCAATCCGCTGTTATTGGATGACACCATCTCGCGAGCGGTAGATACGTTCCTGACCCATTATCCAGAATATGATTCGCTATTTTCGGTGACCCGCCGGCAAATACGCCTGTGGGATCAGCTGACAAGACCGATCAACCACAACCCCGATGTTTTGCTGCAGACCCAGGACCTGCCGCCGGTGTATGAGGAAAATTCCTGCCTGTACATCTTCTCGCGCAAAACCCTGGCGGAACGCCGCAACCGGCTGGGATACCGGCCTCTGATGTTCGAGGTGCCCACAGCGGAAGCCTATGATATCGATGAAGAGATCGATTTTATTGTGGCGGATACTATTCTGAAATATCAAATGCGCCATGAGGATTAATAGACTATGACCACAGTATTGGTGACTGCACCCTACTTGCGGCGCTACAGTGAGCGCGCCCAGAAAATTTTTGATCACTATAATCTGACACCGATCTATGACTTTGCTAACGAGCATTTGCTGGAGCCTGATCTCGTCAAATATAATGGGCAATATGATGCCACGGTATGCGGTGATGATGAATTCACCGAAGCGATCTTGAACGCCAATGTACCGCGCTTGAAGATTATCTCTAAGTGGGGCACCGGCATCAATTCTATTGACACCGAGGCGGCCAGTCAACTGGGCGTGATCGTGGGCAATACGCCCAACGCCTTCACTTTGCCGGTGGCTGATACCGTGATGGCGTATATGCTGGCGTTCGCGCGCCAGATTGTGTGGGTAGACCGTGAAATTCGCGCCGGCCGTTGGGAGAAATTGCCTGTGTACAGCCTCAGCGAACGCACCCTGGGTGTGGTGGGCATCGGCAATATCGGCTCCGCGCTGATCCGGCGCGCGCGTGCGTTCGGCATGCGCATTCTGGGAACCGACATCCGCCCGATCAGGCGTGATTTCATTTTGGAAACCGGCACGGAACTGGTGGACCTGCACACATTATTAAAAGAAGCTGACTATGTCAGTTTGAATTGTGATTTGAACCCGACCTCCTATCACCTGATGAACGCCAAAACCCTGGCTTGTATGAAACCTACCTCTGTGTTGATCAACACTGCCCGCGGCCCGATTGTGGACCAGCCGGCGCTGGTGGCGACACTTCAGAACGGACAGATAGCCGGGGCAGCGCTGGATGTGTTCGAGCATGAACCGCTGACTGCGGATGACCCGTTGTGCCAGATGGATAATGTCCTGTTGGGCCCGCATAACGCGAACGCCAGCCCGGCAGCATTGGAGCATGTGTTCTACAAAACATTCCACAATTTACTGGTTGGACTGGGGATTCCCGATGATGACCTGGTGGAGGTGGGCGGTTTTTTGGTAGAGGAGGGCAGGTATGCCTGAGAATCGAGTCATGATGATTACCGGCGCAGCCGGTGGTATCGGCCGTGCGACGGTGAAGTTGTTTTCAGAAAAAGGCTGGATGGTGATTGGGGTGGACCGTTCTGCTTTCGGTGCTGGATTCCCTGAGAATGGGGTCTTTATCCAGGCAGACATCGCCGAGGAAGATAACCTGCAGGTGATTTTTTCTGAAGTGAAGCAAGTGACGGAAACCCTGGATGCCATGATCAACAACGCTGCCTATCAGGTGACCAAACCGATGCTGGAGACCACGACCGAAGAATGGGATGCCGTGATGGCCTCCAACTTGCGCAGTGTTTTCTTGAGCACCAAACTTGCGCATCCACTGCTGGCAGCCAAAGGCGGCGGTGCGATTGTCAATACTTCTTCGGTGCATGCCATCCAGACTTCAGCCAATATAGCCGCTTATGCCGCCAGCAAAGGTGGTCTGCTGGCGCTGACGCGCGCAATGGCGATCGAATTTGCGCCGGAGAATATACGTGTGAATGCCATCCTGCCCGGCGCGGTAGATACACCCATGCTGAGGGCAGGCATGAACCGCGAGCATGCCGGCGATGGCAGTTTGCATGAACGATTGGAAAATCTGGCGCGTAAAACCGTCAACGGCCGTGTTGGCAGCCCGGAAGAGATAGCCAAAGCGATTTATTTCCTGGCGGATGGCGAACAGAGTTCCTTCATGACCGGTCAGGCGTTGGTGGTAGATGGCGGCGCAACCTGCCGTTTGAGCACTGAATAATGTCGATTAAAGAAACGATCAAACAGATTACCCCGCAGCCGGTGTGGGATCTGGCACGCAACAGCTGGGATGGTGTCAAGCGCAGTGGTGAAAGCCTGCAGGCTGCCCTGCATCCCTGGCGGCGTGACAGTATTCGAAAATTAACCGCGCTCAAAGACATTCACCGCGGTGAACGATGCGTGATCATCGGCAATGGCCCCAGCCTCAACCAGACGGACGTATCGAAAATTAAGGATGAATTCACTTTTGGCCTCAACCGTATCTATCTCGCCTTTGAGGAATGGGGGTTTGAGACCAGTTTTTTGCTGTCGGTCAATGACCTGGTGATTGAACAGTGCGCGCAGGATTTTCGCTCACTGCGCATGCCGTGCTTTTTCACATGGCGGGCGCGAAAACACATCCAGCCGCAGGAAAACTTCCACTTCCTGTATACTACCTATACCGGCCCCAAATTTGCCCAGGATGTTCGTGGGCGCGTATGGGAAGGTGCTACGGTTACTTATACTGCGCTGCAACTGGCTTATCACATGGGATTTTCAACGGTGGTGTTGATCGGGGTTGACCATTCCTTTGCATCCAAAGGAAAACCTAATGAGACCGTGGTGTCGCAGGGCGATGATCCCAACCACTTCAACCCCAAATATTTTGGCAAGGGGTTCCGCTGGCAGCTGCCTGATTTAGAAACTTCGGAGATTGCCTACAAAATAGCCAAACAGGCATTTGAAGCCGAAGGGCGTGAGGTGCTGGATGCCACAGTGGGCGGAAGACTGCAGGTCTTTCGCAAGGTAGACTTCGATGAATATTTTGGGTAATCAGCTGAAAGGGCAAGGTTTTACCGCCAGGCCATGACCATCACCAATTTCACCATGCCACCGGTTACGATTGTGACGCCATCCTTTCAGCAGGGGCAATTTCTGGAAGAGACCATGCAGTCTGTACTCAGTCAGGCTTATCCTTTTTTGAACTATGTTGTCATTGACGGGGGTTCGACTGATGGCAGCGTTGATATCATAAAAAAATATGCTGACCGGCTGGCTTATTGGGTCTCGGAACCGGATGCGGGGCAGTCAGACGCGATCAACAAAGGATTTCAACAGGCCGATGAAGCGACTATCATCATCGGCTGGTTGAACTCGGATGATGTGTTGCTGCCCAATGCGGTGCTAAAGGCGGTGCGCACGTTTCAAAATCACCCCGACGCGGCATTTGTTTACGGCGATGTGCTCTCGATTAATGAGCACGGTACTGTCATTAATGAGATGAGATACGGTGAATGGCAGTTGCAAGACCTGATGACCTTTCACGTGATCGGGCAGCCGGCGGTGTTCACACGCCTCAAACTGTTCGTGGGATTGGGCGGTCTGGACACGTCTTACCATTACCTGATGGACCATCATTTATGGTTACGGCTGGCGTTAGAGGGTGAAATGGTGCATATCCCGGAATTTTTGGCGAAGGCCCGAATACATTCGGACGCCAAGAACGTTGCTAAAGCCGCCAATTTCGGTGCAGATGCCTTCCGATTGGTGGGATGGATGCGCGGGCAGCCATATACGCGCAAATTGATGGGAAATGAGGGGTTTGAGAAACAGGTGGAAGCTGCTGCACACCGTTTCAATGCGCGCTACCTGCTGGATGCCGGCAAAGCACGCCAGGCGTTCCGTGAATACTGGCGCAGTTTTCGTCTGCATGGCAAAACGTGTCTGGTGGAATGGCACCGCTGGTTGTTCGCGCTGCTGTCCATGTTTGGACTGGGTTTTTTGAAAACTATCTTTTATCGCCGCAAACATGCCAGATACGGGAGAAAATACTAAATGCGCGTAAGCATTGTGACCCCTTCATTTAATCAGGCGCGTTTTCTCGAACGGACCATACAGTCGGTATTGAACCAGACCTACGATGATATCGAATATATCATCATAGACGGCGGGTCAACTGATGGCAGTCAGGACATTATCCGACGCTATGAAGATCGCCTGGCGTATTGGGTCTCGGAAAAAGACAAAGGGCAGACTGACGCGATCAACAAAGGCTTTGCGCGGGCAAGCGGGGCTGTGATGGCGTGG
>DSBE01000320.1 GCA_011053085.1 Chloroflexota bacterium | reverse complement strand
TCACCAACCAACTCGACATTAATGCCCTGCTCACGCAGCACCCGAGCAACGCCGTCGTACCGATTTTGCAGTTCTTCTTCCATGATCGGGCTGGTATCTGAGAAATCGATGGTCACCATGTTGCGAAAACCGTGCTCCGGTGTTATGTCAACCACCGCTTCACCACCAACATCATCCGCTAAAGACAGCCAGAAGGGTTGCTGCACACCGGTGTTTTCTTTGCTATAGTCACACACTTCAAATCCATTTTCTGCCAGCACATCCGCCACGATACTGGCGACGCTGCGCCTGATCTGAGCGTCCAGCGCGTTGTAGCGCGCCTTCATCACAATTTCTGCCAGGCGTTTATCAAACTGGGTGCTTTCTTTTTCTATCCACAACCTGAGCTGGTCGATCGAGATGGTTTGGTCGGTCTGGAATAGTTGGTCTCTCATTGCCACCAATTCACGTTCAAAGGTTGCCAAACTGTCACCCGACCAGTGGTTGACGTATATGGGATCAACATCAGTCAATAGATTCATGGCAAGATCAACGGGAGGGACGAAACGATATTCACGGCTGAGATGCAGATAATCATCAATCCGCTGGAGCGCAAGGCTGCGCAGAAATTGCCATTCCGCCTGTTGTTGTTCCAACTCCAACCTGGCTTTTAACAGATCATTTAACAGGCTTTGACTCTGGCTGACACTGGCTTCTATTAACCCTTCGTGAAAATTTTCAAATGCCTGGTCACTCATCCTCTCAAACAAAAGTAACTCTTTTGGATTGTAAATGTCCCATGGGTAGGTATCGCGCATCCAATCAAATATTAGATTAACCTCTCTTAGTAGATTTGATGCATACTGCCTTTTGGCACCATCGATATTTTCCTCATATTCAAATCGTTCAATGATGCCATCGTGATATTGTCGATACAGGTCCTGTAGTTGCTCAAAAATCTCAGCGATATTTTCATTTTGCTGAAAGATGAGAAAATCGGTGTTGCGTCCCATTTCGATTTCCATGGCGTTCAGTTCTTGCAGAAAATTACGTTCTTGCGCCACGAGTGCGTGACCGGCCTCCTTCTCCAACATGGATAATTCTCGATCAAACGATCGTACCAACTGATGATATTCACGCTGCCGCGCTTCCACCTCATCGGCATGTGCCTGCATCAGACCGGCTGCAATCGCTGCCTCTGACCAGTTGACTTTGCCCCTGGCAGCAATGGCGTCCTGTTCCAATGCCATCAACCGTTCATATTCTGCCCGATCCATCTTCACGGTGACCCGTTTTCTGGCACTCATTCTGCCTCCTGGTGTGTTTCAGATAAACTAATTCCTTGAGAAGAGTTTTGAGAATGAAACCGGTCGATAGCAGAGTCAAAGGCAGCGATGTGCCGGGCATCGGGAATGCCGACCATCATTGCCTGACCCTCAGTCACTTGGATTTCCAACCGGTGTTCCCAGTCAGTAATTTCCTGTGGCTTGATCCGATCACTCAAGAAGTGAATGCGTTGATTGCTGGACCCGAATAATTGACCATTCACCGCCAGTTCCTGCCTGTAAGGGCCGTCGATCAACACATCAATCTCATCCAGGAAATCCTGCACCCCCGGCAATGATGAGACCAATAGTTGGTCAAGTGTATACCCGCTATACACCAGCACATCGAAATCACGGTACTGACGTGCATACCTGAGCATCGCCGTGGTTGATTTGCTTTGCAGCATCGGTTCTCCCCCGCTGATAGAGATGCCACGCACGGCTGGATTGTCAATCAGTAATTCTTGCGACAGGGTCTTTACATTGACCCAATGTACAGGTTCGTGAGATTGCCATTCCGGCGAAATACAGCCGCGGCAGCGCTGGTTGCAGCCCATCACCCACAGCACAGCCCGGTTGCCTGGCCCGAGCGCCTTGCTTGACCGCAGAGATGCGGCGACATTGATGACTTCAAAGTTGTCGTGATACATATGCATATGTCCTATTAAAAAATAATTGGTGTTTCGAAGAAGATGAAACACCAATTATTATAACAGAACTTATGTTCTATTTGTCAAGGTAACACGATATGCGAGTAATTGCAATTTATCCTGTATATTTAGACTCTTCCAGCTGCTTCCTCAATTTCTCCTCTTCACTCATGCCATCGACACTTTCAACGTTCTCATTCTTGTCCACACCACGCATTTCTTCAGCCGCAGCGATCATCGCTTCTCTTGATACTGGACGGCTGAAGCTCCACTTACCACAATGCGGACAACGTTCGAGTTTATGGGTGATGAAATTCCCACTGAATACTTTATAAGCATAGGGCTTCCCGCACTGGTTACAGATGGTTCCCCCATGCACATGATACCCTTTGGGCAGGAGGTTCTCATCAAAATACTCTCCTTGTTTCACCTTCTTGCTCACCGCGCCGGATATCACAAACGACAACGCAACGGCAACCCCGATACCGCCAAAAATGATCAACATGATCGATCCAAGACTGCTATTGGCTTCTTCCTTGCTCAACACGAACGCATTGATGCGATTAGAAGTCAACTCACTGCCATCTGATAATATCCCTTTTGCCCAATATTCATGGTCACCGGGCGGGTAATCATCCGTCGAAAACTGGAAACGGAATGGCGCATCAGTCAGCCTGCCCATCTCGGTATCATCCATGTAGAAGATAACTTCCACAAAGTCAATATCCTCCGGCACCAGGATGCTGAATCGCCCCTGGATCTGATTGCCCATCCCGCCGTAACCAAAGTCCCGGCGCAAACTAATTGAGAAACCCGCCGAATCAGCAGTCGCTACGGTGAACGTCACCAACAAAAACAACACAACCAAGAGAACACTTATTTTTTTCATCTTACTTCCACTTTGTGAGAATGGTCTCACGCGCAAACAATTGTACACAAAAATACACAACCACCACATCAATGATCAGCACCACCAGCGAGAGCAGCAGCGCCAGCATTGAACTGAATACCAGCACCCCGGTGATCTGTCCAAACATCAGCAGCAGCACCGGCAGAATGATTAAAGAAGAAATCTGTTCTGCAACGCGAGGGTCATTCACTTTTGAAGAAATGATCAGGGCGAAACTGACCGCCAGCAGTGCCAGTAGCGGTCCCAACAACAGGATCGCCGTCAGCCAGCCTACATCCAGAATCGCCAGCAGAACGCTGAACCCACCTGTAATAATCACTGTTCCGATCCCAAATATCACAAACCCCGCCCAGGTTGCCAGCACCGCCGGAATGACGGCTGCCAGCATTTTTCCAACCAGCAATTCCGTAACCGTGATCGGAGTAGCCAGCAAGGGCTCCAGGCTGTGGCGTGTCTTTTCTCCCACCACCGAATAGGCAGCGATATTGACAGGGATAATCATCGGTACCAGGATATAGAGGATGAGAAATTGATTCATCATGGTAGTCATCACGCAATCGGCAGGGTCTGTGCCCTCCTTGCAGATCATCGCCATTTCTTCTGGCAGAGAATCCAACCCGACACTGGCAGGGCCCGATGAGGAGAAAATATACAGGAACCCCAACATCATAGCGGTGAACAACAGGGGCATGATGACGATGACACTCACCACCATCTTGTTTTTGAAGACTTCTGCCCATTCTTTTTTAATGATGACCTTAATTTTCTCCATGGCCGCCCTCCTCGATCAGTTGCAGGTACACATCTTCCAGCGAGTGACGCATTTCTCCCACAAATTGGATGCCCGCACCAACTGCCACCAGGGCATTCACAATGGCGGGGTTATCTTGTTCAGGATTCGCTACCCTCACCACCAGTTTGTTATCCACCGCCTGTACTTCCATCACACCGGATACATTTTCAACCATTGGCGCGATGGCAAGTGCATCCTGTGCCAGGTGAAACACCACCATCCTGCCAAACAAGCGCTGGCGTAATTCTTTGGGCGTACCCTGTGCGATCATGCGGCTGCTGAACAGCCCGATCTCATCACACAACTCATCCGCTTCCTCCATATTATGGGTGCACAATATGATGGTGCGCCCCTGGGTTTTCAGGTCTCGGATGAAATCTCGCACCAGCCGCGCGGAAGCCGGATCCAGCCCGGCAGTCGGTTCATCCAAAAACAGAATACGCGGTTCGTGCATCAAGGTACGGGCAATGGCGAGTTTCTGGCGCATACCTTTCGAATAGGTGCCAGCAAGGTCATCACGCCGATCCCACAAGCCCAGCATACGCAGGTATTTTTCAACCGCTCCCGCGGGATCAGGCACCTCATACAGGCGGGCAAAGATTTCCAGATTTCTCGCCGCCGTCAACTGCTCATACAAACCGGGCGTCTCAGTGAGCACCCCCACCCGCCGCCGGATGTCCTTATCCTGCTTGCCAACCCGCAAACCATCTACCCAGGCTTTGCCCTCGCTGGGTGCTATCAGGGCTGTCAACATACGCACCGTTGTGGTCTTGCCGGCGCCATTGGGGCCTAACAAACCAAACACGCTGCCTTGCGGCACACGCATGGTCAAGTCCTGCACCGCAGTGATATCGCCAAAAAGCCTGGTCAGGCCTTCTGTCCGAATGGCATCCATTGTCGTCATACTCATTCCTTCGTTAACATTCTCCCATCAGGCTATGTTGCCTGGTGGCCTCTTCCTTCAATCCTCATGATTATACCAAATGGAGATTCTGATGCCCAGCCAACGGGCTGATAGATTGGATTGTGTTTCACTTGACCATGTCTGGGCTTCTAAGTACAATAG